>JBKJTD010000044.1:0-14722 GCA_046590915.1 Vicinamibacterales bacterium | reverse complement strand
GATCTTCCTGCTCCACTCGTACCTGAGCGACATACCCGGGTTTCTTTCCATCACTGAGGAGGCTCGACACCACGTCGACGGCACGCGATGCGTCGAGCACGTGCACGGTCGGACCGGAATAATGTGGAGCGACCTTCACCGCCGTGTGCTGTTTGCTCGTCGTCGCGCCACCGATCAGAAGCGGCAACGTCATGCCGCGACGTTCCATCTCCTTCGCGACGTGGACCATTTCATCCAGCGACGGCGTGATGAGACCGCTGAGCCCGACGATGTCAACGTTCCGCTCCACGGCCGTCGTGAGAATCCTGTCGGCTGAGACCATCACCCCCAGGTCGACCACTTCGTAGTTGTTGCACCCAAGCACGACACCGACGATGTTCTTGCCGATGTCATGGACGTCGCCCTTGACCGTGGCCATGAGCACTCGGCCCTGCGGCTTCATGTCGATGCCGGCGGCCGCTTGCGCGGCCTTCTCCGCTTCCATATATGGCTCGAGATACGCCACCGCGCGTTTCATGGCGCGCGCGCTCTTGACCACCTGCGGCAGAAACATCTTGCCGGCGCCAAACAGATCGCCGACGACCTTCATGCCATCCATGAGCGGCCCTTCGATGACTTCAAGCGGCCGCGCGAATTGCTGACGCGCTTCTTCGGTGTCGACTTCGATGAAGTCCACAACGCCGTGGATCAGGGCGTACGCAAGCCGTTCACCAACGGGCTTCTCGCGCCACGCCAGGTCCACCTCGCGCTTCTTGCCGGCGCCACGCACCGACTCGGCGAAGGTCACCATGCGTTCGGTGGCATCCGGTCGTCGATCAAACAACACGTCCTCGACGTGGTCGAGCAGGTCTTTGGGGATGTCCTCGTACACCACGAGCTGCCCGGCATTGACGATGCCCATGTCCATCCCGGCTTTGATCGCGTAGTACAAAAACGCGGAGTGAATGGCTTCGCGCACGATGTCGTTGCCGCGGAAGGAGAAGGAGAGGTTGCTTACACCGCCGGAAATGTGGACGCCTGGGCACTTCTCCTTGATCAGGCGCGTCGCCTCGATGAAGTTGATCGCATAGCGATTGTGTTCTTCCAGGCCGGTCGCAATCGCGAGGATGTTGGGATCGAAGATGATGTCGGTCGGATCAAAACCCGCCGTCCCGACCAGCAGCTTGTAGGCCCGCTCGCAGATCTCGACTTTTCGCTCGATGGTGTCCGCCTGACCGGTCTCGTCGAACGCCATGACCACGACGGCCGCGCCGTACCGGTGGACGAGCGTCGCTTTTTCCAGGAAGTCCGCTTCCCCTTCCTTGAGCGAGATCGAGTTGACCACCGACTTGCCCTGGACACATTTGAGTCCGGCTTCGATGACCGACCACTTCGAGCTGTCGATCATGATCGGCACCTTCGCAATTTCAGGTTCCGTCGCGATGTAATTCAGAAACGTCGTCATCGCCGCTTCCGAATCGAGCATGCCCTCATCCATGTTGATGTCGATGATATTGGCACCGCCGCGCACCTGCTCCATCGCCACGCTGGCCGCCTCGGTCCAGTTGCCCTCTTTCACCAGGCGCGCAAACTTCTTGGATCCGGTGACATTGGTCCGCTCGCCAATCATCTGGAAGTTGCTGTCGGGCCGAATCGTCAGCACCTCGAGTCCGGCGAGTCTTGTAAATGAGCTCGGAGGCGATTTCTCGGAAATCGCCTCCGAGCTCATTTTTTGTCTCGGGGGGATGCCCTCGACGGCGCGGGCGATGGCGGCGATGTGGTCCGGGGTGGTGCCACAGCAACCGCCGAGGATGTTCGCAAAACCGCTGGCTGCGAAATCCTTGAGGAGCTTCCCGGTTTCTTCGGGCTGCTCGTCGTATTCGCCAAACGCGTTTGGCAGGCCGGCATTGGGGTAGGAGTGCACCCAGCATTCCGCCTGGCTGGACAGCTCGTCCTGGTACGGACGCATGTCGGTCGCGCCCAGTGCGCAGTTGATGCCGACACACCAGGGTTTGGCGTGCTCAATGGACACGTAAAAGGCGTCAATGGTCTGGCCCGAAAGGGTGCGGCCGCTGCGGTCGGTAATCGTGACCGAAATCATCAGCGGCAGGCGCACGCCTTTCTCCGCCTGCACTTCCTCAATCGCCACGATCGCGGCTTTGCACGACAACGTGTCGATGATGGTCTCGACGAGCAGCATGTCCACTCCGCCGTCGATGAGCGCGCGGATTTGATCAAGATAACCGGCCTTGAGTTCGTCAAACGTCAGTGCGCGGAATGACGGATTGTTCACGTCGGGCGAAATCGACAGCGTGGTGTTGGTCGGGCCGATCGACCCGGCCACAAAACGCGGCTTGGCGGGGTTCCTGGTCGTGAACTCATCAGCGGCTTCCCGTGCGACCTTTGCTCCGGCGAGGTTGAGCGCATAGACCTCATGCTCAAGTCCGTAGTCGCGCTGCGACACGATGTTTGAACTGAACGTGTTGGTCTCGATGATGTCCGCGCCGGCCTCAAGGTACTGACGATGGATGGCGGCGATGACGTCGGGACGAGTCAGGACCAGGACGTCGTTGTTGCCCTTGAGGTCGCGCGTGTGATCCTTCCAGCGCTCCCCGCGGAAATCCGCCTCACTCAGCTTGTACCGCTGGACCATGGTGCCCATGGCGCCGTCGAGAATGAGGATCCGTGTGGCGAGAAGCGCGTCGAGTATGGCAGTCGTGGTCATGGTTATTTTGTTCCCGAAGCAATCAACACGGCGAACGGATCGCCCGTGCGACGCGCGCCGACTCGCACCGTCACCTGCGAGAAGCCGGCACTGGCAAGAAGTGAGTTGAGGGTGTCTGCGGTGAATCCGAGCCACTGGTCGCCGAGTTTGTCCTGCACCCATGTTTCCTGGTGCTGTCGGAGGTCGAGCACCAGCACCCGGCCGCCTGGGCGGAGAATGCGAAACGCTTCGGCGAGCGCGCGGGCCGGATCCTTGGCGTGATGCAGCGCTTGTGACGCGATCGCCATGTCCACGCTCGCATCGGCAAGCGGCACCTTCTCCAGTTCGCCGCGTTTCCAGACGATGTTCTTGGCGCGGCGGCGGATGGCCATCGCCTTGGCCCGTGCGAGCACATCGGCCGAATGGTCAATTGCGTAAACCTTCTTCGCCCACTGCGCGGCCTCGATCGTCAGGTAGCCTTCGCCACATCCCAGGTCGGCGACTTCAACGGCCGGCAACAACATGCCCAACGCCCGCGACCACGCGGCCCAGCTTCGGCCCGGCACAAGCTGCGAACGCTCATTGCCGGCGCCGTGCTGGTCGAAGTTTTCCCGACGGACGCGGCGCACCTCTTCCAATCGGGCATCGTCTGCCTTGGTGGCCAGGTTCGACTGCGTGAAGGTGTCCGACAGCCACGGCCAGAGTGTGGCGAACGCGCCGATACCGGCGGCGACGTCGGCGTTGAGGCGGTACCAGGTGAAGTGGCCGGA
Source organism: Vicinamibacterales bacterium (assembly GCA_046590915.1). Classification (GTDB taxonomy): domain Bacteria; phylum Acidobacteriota; class Vicinamibacteria; order Vicinamibacterales; family SCN-69-37; genus SYFT01. The sequence continues at coordinate 11,269 of JBKJTD010000044.1, read as the reverse complement.
TTTTTCCTCGGTCACCAGCCGGGAGTCCTTCAATAGGCCCAGGTGGCGGGACACGCCGGACTGGGCCAGGCCCATGACGGCGGTCAGTTCGGTGACGTTGAGTGCCTCCTTGGCCAGCACCCGGAGGAGTCGAAGGCGGGCCTCGTCGCCCAGGAGCCGCATCAATGCAGAGGCGTCTTTCACGTCGCCATTATATCCATAAATCTAGATTCATGGATGCACCCTCTCGCCCTGCAGGCGACTACAATGCCCAGCCGGGAGTGACCTATGCAGGCTATCGCCGACTTTAACAGCTGGTTGAACGGGTACGTATGGGGATGGCCGACGATCATCCTGTTGGTGGGCACCGGTCTGCTGCTCACGCTGGTCACCGGATTTGCGCAAGTGCGTTTCCTGGGCACGGCGCTCAAGGAAGTCCTGGGCAAACTCACCCAGAAGAGCACGGGTGACGGCAGCGTCAGTCCCTTCCAGGCCGTCGCAACGGCTCTGGCCTCAACCGTCGGCGTCGGCAACATCGCGGGCGTCGCCACGGCCATTTCGATTGGTGGCCCCGGCGCCCTGTTCTGGCTCTGGGTCTCGGGCATCCTCGGCATGTGCACGAAGTACGCCGAGATTGTCATCGCCCTTCATTACCGCGAAAAAGACAGCACGGGCGCGATGCGCGGCGGCGCGATGTACATCCTCAAGAACGGCCTGGGAATGCCGTGGCTCGGGTCGCTGTTTGCGCTGCTGACCGCGCTGGCGGCCTTCGGCATCGGCAACATGGTGCAGGCCAACTCGGTGGCTGGTGCCCTGCAGTCGACGTTGTCGATCGACCCGCGCGTGACTGGTATCGGACTGGTGCTCATCACCGCTGTCGTGATTCTCGGTGGCATCAAACGCATCGGTCAGTTCACGGAACTCCTGGTGCCGTTCATGGCGCTCATCTATCTCGGTGGTGGTCTCACGATTGTCGCGATGAACGCCGGGGCACTCCCCGCGGCGCTCTCGCTCGTGTTTGACGGTGCCTTCAATGGCACCGCCGCCACCGGCGGATTTGCCGGCAGTACGGTGATGATGGCGATGCGTTATGGCATCGCACGCGGGCTCTTTTCGAATGAAGCCGGCCTGGGCAGCGCTCCCATGGTGCACGCCGCCGCGCAGACCGATCACCCCGTGCGTCAGGGCCTGTACGGCATCTTTGAAGTATTCGTGGACACGATCCTCATCTGCACCACCACAGGTCTCGTCATTCTGCTGACCAACTCCTGGGACCTTGGCATCAGTGGCGGCGCGATGTCCGCCCGCGCGTTTGAAGTCGGCCTGCCTGGCACCTGGGGCTCACTGGTGGTCACGGTCGGCCTTGTCCTGTTCGCCTACTCCACCATTGTCGGTTGGAGCTACTACGGCGAGACGGGCATCGTCTATCTGCTTGGCCCGAAGGCGGCGATGCCGTATCGAATGGCGTGGCTGGTGTTCATCTATCTGGGTGCGGTCGGGTCATTGCATCTGGTGTGGGATGTCGCAGACACGCTCAACGGACTGATGGCGATTCCCAACCTGATTGCAGTACTGGCCTCGATTCCGTTGCTGCTCAAGCTGCAGCGGGAGTTTTTCAGCAAGCCGCGATGACCACATTGGTGCTGGCTCATGGGGCCGGAGCCGGGCAAGGCCATCCCTGGATGCGACATATGGCTGCAGGCTTTGAAGCCCGCGGCTTCCGTGTGGTGACGTTCGACTTTCCGTACATGGCGCAGGGCCGCAAGCTGCCCGACAAGGCTCCGGTACTCGAAGCGGCGTTCGTCAAGGTCTGGCTGGAGGCTGCACGGACGGCCGATGGACCAATGTTTGCGGCGGGCAAGTCGATGGGTGGCCGCATGGCATCCATGGTCGCGGCGCGGCAGGCCTTTGTGCCGGAGCCGGCCGGCCTGATCTTGTTCGGCTACCCGCTGCATCCCCCGGGGAAGCCGGAACAGCGCCGTGACGCACACCTGCCCGCCATCACGGTGCCGATGTTCTTCGCACACGGCACCAAAGACCCGTTCGGGACGCCCGATGAAATGGTGGCACTTGTTGCGGCCTTGCCCCGCGCGACGTTGCATGTGATCGACAAGGGCGACCACTCCCTGATCACGAAACGGGGTCAGCCTGTCTCAGGCGACGTGATCGATCGTGTGGTCGACTGGACGCGGCAACCGAATCAGAAATGATGTGCCCTGCGAGGGGGCACTGGTCACAGTGATTTCGCCTCCGTACTGGCGGACGATCGACGCGACGGTTGACAGGCCAAGTCCGGTGCCTTTGCCTGGTGCTTTCGTCGTAAAGAAGGGTTCAAAAATCTGCGCACGTGTGGCCTCGTCCATGCCGGACCCTGAGTCGGTCACGGCGAGTTCGCCTCCTTCGGCGGTGCACCGTGTCTCAATCCGGATTGTGCCGCCATCCGGCATCGCATCTCTGGCGTTCACAATGAGGTTGAGCAGAATCTGGTCCAATTGACTTGGGTCTGCCAGGACGAGCACAGGTGTTGGTGAGGGGTCGGCTTCGATGCGAACTCTCTTGCCCAGTAGCGACCCCAACAACTCCACATTCTTCAGAGACGCGTTCAGATCCACAACACCAAGATCAGACGGCGCTTTCCGGCTGAACGCGAGCAGCTGCCGGGTCAGGGATGCCGCCTGGCGGCCCACGGCGGAAATTTCCTCGAGATCGCGGTACGACGGGTCATTGAGTGGCAATCGGGACACCGCAAGCTCGGCGGTCCCATTGATGACCATCAGCAGGTTGTTGAAGTCGTGCGCGATGCCGCCGGCCAACATCCCCAGGCACTCAACCTTTTGGGCCTGATGCAGTTGTGACTCACTCGCCTGCAATTCACTGGTCCGCGCCTCGATCAGGGCCGCAAGGGTGGTGTTGACGTCCTTGAGCTGAGCCGCAGTGGACGACAGCCGCTCGTTCACCAGCCGTTCCCGCTTGACCGCCGAGCGCAGCTCCAGCTGGCGCACTACCTGACGACTCAGCGCTTCCAGCGCATCACGCTGGTCATCAGTCAACGCCTTGGGCTCCACGTCCAGCACACACAAAGACCCGAGCGCGGAACCATCTGCTGTGAGCAGCGGGGCACCGGCGTAAAACCGGACCGCAGGCGCCTGGGCGACAAGTGGATTATCGCGAAAACGATCATCCTGGAGCATGTCGGGCACTTCCATCACCGTGGAATTGAGAATCGTGTGCGCACAGAAGCCAATCTCACGTGGCAACTGGCTCACATCGGTGCCGAAATTGCTTTTAAACCACTGCCGATCACGATCGACGAAGGTGATCTGGGCGACCGGCGTGCCGCAAATGCGGGCCGCCAGGCGGGTGAAATCGTCAAACTCCGCCTCGGCTTCCGTATCGAGAATCTCGAAGCGCTGCAGCGCCTCAATCCGGGATTCTTCATTGGCGGGAATGGGGGCAGGTGTCATGCCACCCCATAATACGGCTCCCTGCTCCTGTCCGGATTGCCGAGGGTCCACCGGGTCTGATACTTTCCTCAACCGTTGATGTCACTCAGAACGTTTGTCGTGTTGGTCGCCCTGACGGGTGCTGCCGCCTGTGGGTCCGGGCCAACCCCGCCGCCTCCCCCGCCGCCGGCTGCGCCCACGGTGTCATGTCCGGCGTCGATCACGCTTGAGTCGCCCAACAACGTCCCTGTGCCGGTATCGTTCGCGGTGCCGACGGCCACAGGGGGCCAGGCTCCGGTGGCGGTCACTTGTTCGGCCCAGTCGGGCGCCAGTTTCCCGCTCGGCAGCACCATCGTCACCTGCACCGCAACCGACGCCCTGCAGCGTACGGCCACGTGCAACTTCAACGTAGCGGTCACGCCGACTCCGCGTATCTCGAAGACGAAGTTCCTCGCGTTCGGCGACAGCATCACAAACGGGCGCTGCAATATTTCTCCCGAGACATGCCCGCCCTACACGGATCGCCTTCGTGACCTTTTGGTAGCCCGCTATACGAAGCAGACCTTTGCGGTCATCAAATCGGGCGTCAACGGCGAGGCTGCGTCCGATGACATTACGACCATGGTCGGCAGCGCCGGGCAGGATCGGCTGCCCATTGATCTCGCGAGGGAACGACCCGAAGTCCTTCTTCTGATGGAAGGGACCAACGACTTGTTTTTTGACAGGGTCACCGGTGTGGCGCTGGCCCTTCAGGCCCTCGGTCGGATGATTGAGATTGCGTCCAGTCAAGGGGTGACTGTGCTCATTGCGACCATTCCTCCTCAGCGGGAAAACGGTGCCTTCGGCCGTACTGAGGTGGCACGGCAGATTCCGGGTTTTAATGCCCAGCTGAAAGTCATGGCGGTGGCCAAAGGCGCGACCGTTGTGGACGTGAACGCGGCGATGTCTGCCGATTTGAATCGATACATCGGTCCCGACGACCTTCACCCCACCGCAGAAGGACTGCGACTCATCGGGGAAACCTTCTTCGCTGCCATTCGCGCGAAACTTGACGTCACCCCCGTCCCCGCGTCGTCATTCTTCAAACGCCGGTAGGGTCGGCCAGAGCAGCGATGAATCGGCCCACGGCCGATCGGAATTCCTCTGTCCACTCGTGGCCCCCGGTGAACCGTTCCACCTGATGCTCAATGGCGCGACTCTTCAGGAACGCAAGATCCGCGTCCAATTTTTCGCCTGAGTACCACTCCTCGCGATCACCCACACCAATCAACACCGCAGGCCACCTGAGCGACGCGTCGGTTTTTACTTCCGGAGGAATGTCACCTCCCAGCGCGACGATACCGGATGCCGGATGTGCACTGCGGAGTGCAGCGCGATACGCCATCGCGGCGCCTTGGGAGAAGCCGATGAAGATGACAGGGTGCTCAACGCGGGTGCTCTGAAGGGTGCTCACTGGGGTGCTTGAGAGCGCGGCGGACAGGGCCGTCTGGACATACGCGATGTTGTCGGCGATCGCGAGGTCACGATCCTGACGCGTCATCCAGTTGGCGACCACCTTGGAATCGCCGCGGATGTAGAAAGGATGGAGCGCCTGGACCGACACCTTCGTCCACCGATCCGCGCCGGGGATTTGCTGCAGTTCCGCGAGCATGTCCTCGGCCGTCTGGGCGTAGCCGTGGAAACCCACGAGCGCGCCCAGAGGCTCAGCGACGGCGTCCAGGATTACCCGGCCATGAACCGTTGTGGGGGGATTGAGAATATTCACTCTGTGGTCCAGGGTCCGACTGGTCCACGGTCCAAGGTTCGGTCAGGGCGTGAACCCTGGACCGTGGACCTGGGGACCGTGGACCACTCGAGAGCTATCTAACGGCCGGCGGAACCGTCAACATGACGCCGTACTTCGCAAGGGCCTGACTCAGAGCCGTGGCCTTCGCCAGGAACGCGTTCACTTCCGTGACAGCACGGGGCAGTGAGACACGCACGTCCGCGTACTGCGCCATCAGCGCATCACTCGGCATGTCGTAGAACGACATGATGCGGCCCTTGGTCGTGCCCGCACGGCCAAGGACGTTGGACGAGTTTGTGACACCGCCTCCTCCGCCAAATCCACCGCGTCCACCACCACCGGCCCCGAATGCTGGCGGCGGTACGCCGAATTTTTCGCGCACGGCGTCAAACTCTTTCTGCACCACCGCAAACTGCGTCTTCACCGCATCAGGCACGTTCGACATCGCGCCAATCTTGCCGGCAATATCAGCCATCTGCGTGTAGAGCGGGTTCAGCGCGCTCGCCGCCGCCGTGCCGCGCACTTGCAACTGGTGCAGGTCCATGACGATGTCGTAGTAGCGCTGGCGCTGGGCCGCACTCATCGGGTTGGCGGGGTCGAGCATGATGTTCATGCTCTTGCTGCCGACACTCTGGCCATCCACCATGAGCGACACATTGTAGTTGCCGGGCATCACCCACGGCCCCTGTGCGGCGCCACCGCCGCCAAATCCACCGCCACACGGATTGGTCGCATCCACACCCGACGCGGGCAATGGCTGCGGCACTCCCGGCACGGCGGACGCACCCCGACCGCCACCCCGAGCCTGACCGCCGCCCTGGCGACCACCAACCGGAGGCGCGCCGGCACCTGCGATCGCCGGCACGGAGTCCACGCGCATATCCCAGCACACAGTCTGAAGGCCCGTGACGTTGCGGCTCGCGGGAATCTCAATGTTGCGCACGTGCGCGCCGGCCGCATCTGTGACCTTCAGCGCAAGACTGCCCACCGGCTTCTTGAGATGGAACTGAATCATCGCGTCCGCCGGCGGATTTTCGCCAATGAACGTGTTGTGCCCCCAGAACTCGTCGTTCTGGTTGTCCATCAGCCGCCACTGCAGAGCGGGACCAATTGAAAACAGCGTCACCGCGTTTGTCGCCGCCTGCGCCGCCGCAAACTCCTGAAGCGGTTCCAGATGATCGAGAATCCAGATGGACCGGCCGTGGGTGCCGATCACCAGCGCGTTGTCGCGCGGATGAATCACCATCTCGTCGATACGCACCGTCGGCAGGTTCGCCTTCAGACGACGCCAGCTCTTGGCGCGATCGAGCGAGATGAAGAGTCCAGTCTCGGTGCCGACATACAGCAAGTCGGCATTCTTCGTGTCTTCGATCATGGTCCGCACGACCTGGCCGTCCAGTCCCGTGATGGCCTGGCGGAATGTCGCGCCAAAATCGTTGCTGACCCAGAAGTACGTCTTGTAGTCGTTCAACCGATGCGCATCAGCGGCGATGTACACCGTGCCGGCATCAAACTTCGACGGCACCACCTCGGACACCCACGCGCCCTGCGGAAAGTTCGGAAGGTTCTTCGTGATGTTCGTCCACGTCTTGCCGTTGTCGCGCGACACGCTCACTACACCATCGTCAGTCCCCGTGTAGTAGACGCCGGCCTGTTTCGGGGATTCGGCGAGCGAGACGATGCTCGGCCAGCTCGTGATGCCGTCGTTGGCGGCGACACGGATTTCAGTGCCGCGTTTGCCCATGATGGCGATTTCGCTGCGATCCGCATTGGTCGTCAGGTCCGGACTGATGACGGTCCACGAGTCGCCGCGATCGTTGGAACGGAACACCTTGTTGGCCGCGACGATGAGCGCGGTCGGGTCGTGCGGCGAGAAAATCATCGGCGTATCCCAGTTGAAGCGGTACTGAAGGGCGCCTTCTTCGGGAGCCGGTCGCACGGTTTCAAAGCTGGGACGGATGTTGGTCGCCTCTCCGGTGACGGCGTTCTTGCGCTGGATATTGCCGTTCTGCGATTCGGAGTACACGTATCGCGAGTCGCGCGGGTCGACGAGCACCACAAATCCGTCGCCGCCCTGCACCTGATACCAGTCGCCGTTCAGGATGCCGCGCGAGAAGCGTGATGCGCTGGGACCGCACCAGTTGTAGTTGTCCTGGAGACCGCCGCACACACGGTACGGAATCGAGTTGTCGACACTGACATGGTAGTACAGCGCGAGGGGAAGATTATTGTGCTGCTGCCACGTGCGGCTCATGTCGTAGGAGACCGATACGCCGCCGTCGTGACCGATCAGGATGTGATTGGTGTTGGCGGGATTCACCCAGATCGCGTGCACGTCGTCGTGCGTCGCAAACGCAGCGTCGGTTTCCACCGTGCGGCCGCCGTCAATCGTCATCTGAAGGCCGACGCCGCCGTAATAGACACGGTCGGGATTGTCAGAATCGATCGCGAGCTGGCTGAAGTACATCGGTCTTGGATTGGTCATGCTGACCTGACGGAACGAGTTGCCGCCGTCGTCAGAGCGATAGAGGCCGGTCTGCGAGACAAACGCCCCTGCTGGAGCGGCCGGCTGTTCGGGTGCGGCGCCACCTTGGCGTCCATCAGCGGCACCAGGGCCGCCGCCGCGCGCGGCTGTCGGCGCTTCGACCAGGACGTACATGATGTTTGCGCTCCTGCGGTACACGTCCACAGCCATGCGGCCAAGGTCACCGGTCGGCAGACCGTTTTCGACTTTGGTCCAGGTCTCGCCGCCATCCACAGACTTGTGAAGACCACTGCCGGGACCGCCCCCGTTGAAGCAGCACTGCACGCGGCGACGCTGATACAGGGTCGCCCACATCAGTTTCGGGTCGGACTGGGCCATCACCAGGTCGTCAGCGCCGGTGTCTTCGTCGCCCTTGAGCACCTGCTTCCAGGACTTGCCTCCGTCGGTCGACTTGTAGACGCCGCGATCGCCGCCGGGGCCGAACACGGCTCCAACTGCGGACACAAACACCACATCATTGTTTTCGGGATGAATAAGGATGCGGTTGATGTGATAACTCTTGTCGAGACCCATGTGCGCCCAGGTCTGTCCACCGTCGGTGGATTTGTAGACGCCGTTGCCCCACGACGTGCTCTGTCGGTTGCTGGCCTCACCCGTTCCGATCCACACGAGGTTGGGATTGGTCTGCGAGATCGTCACGTCACCAATCGACATGTAGCCCTGGTCCTGGAACAACGCTTCGTAGGTCGTGCCGTTGTTCAAGGTTTTCCAGACACCGCCGTGCGCGGTGGCGACGTAGAAGATCGACGGGGTTTTTTCGTAGACCGCCAAGTCCGAAATACGACCAGACATCGTTGCAGGACCGATCGATCGGAAGTGCAGGGAGTCCAGCGGGTCTGCCGCAGGCTGGCTGTCTGTCGTGGCCTGGCCGCGGACGACCGAACCGGCAAACGCCACGCCGAAAACGAGCGCGGACAAGACAAGAATTCGTAGGGACCTGATCATTCAACCTCCAAGACAGTGGTGCTCAACGCGGTGCTCGAGTGGGTGCTCAAACTGGTGCTCAAGAGTGTGCTGGGCGCGGGAATTATAGCGCGGCAGGTATGATCGGGAGCCATGACGATGCCTGTTTCCGTCCGATCCCGCGTTCGCGCCGAGATTCCCAGTGAATTCACCTGGAACCTCGCCGACATCTATCCCAGTTGGGAGGCCTGGCAGGGCGATCGCGATGTGTTGGAGCAGCGAATCAGCGAGTACGCCGCGTTCAAGGGCACCTTGTCGCAGGGTGCCGCACAACTTCGGAAGGCGTTCGAGCTCAACGACGCGATGGGCCGGCTCGCGCACATGGTCTACTTCTATCCGTCTCTTCGCTACGATGAGGACCAGCGCGACAACACCATCAACGCACGCAAACAGACGGTCGAGGCGCTGTTTGCCCGGTGGCAGCAGGCGACCGCCTGGTTGAGCCCGGAGTTGCTGACGATTCCAGTGGAGAGCGTGCGCGGCTGGATGGATCAGGATGCGGATCTCGCGCTCTATCGCTTCGCCATCGAGGAAGTGTTCCGCCAGCAGGAACACGTGCTCGACGAACCCGGCGAACGTCTGCTTTCCCTCGCCGCGCGCGTGACCAGCGCGCCCAACGAGGCCTATTCGGCGCTCTCCACCTCGGACGCGAAGTTTCCGGAGGTCACCCTCTCCACGGGCGAGACACTGACGATGTCGTATGGGCAGTACCGGGCGGTGCTGGCCACCAACTACAACCAGAACGATCGTCGTCTGGCCTTCCTCGCGCACTACGGCACGTACGCCGCCCACCTCAACACCTACGCGTCGCTCTACCACTCGGTCTGTCAGCGCGACTGGTTTCAGGCGCGTGCGCGCGGCTACAGCAGCTCACTTGAAGGCGCATTGCACGGCAACGCCATTCCGACATCCGTCGTGGAAAACCTGATCGACACCACGCGCCAGGGCACGGCACCCCTTCAGCGCTACCACAAACTCCGGCGGAAACTTCTGAAGTTGGACAAGTACCACCCCTACGACTTCACGATTCCGATCATCGAATGGCACGAGCGGTACGACTACCACTCGATGCTCCCCGCCATTGTCGAGGCCGTCGCGCCGCTGGGGCCGGATTATCAGGCACGCATGACGCGCGGGTTTGCCGGACGCTGGATTGACGTCTATGAAAACGACGGCAAGCGCAGCGGGGCCTACTCAGCCGGGGTCTACGGTGTGCATCCGTACATGTTGATGAACTGGACCGACACTCTCGATGACGTCTTCACCATGACGCATGAGATGGGGCACTCCATACACACAATGCTCTCGCACGAGACGCAGCCCTACGTCTATTCCGACTACACAATTTTTGTGGCCGAGGTCGCCTCCACACTCAATGAAGCGTTGTTGCTCGATTACATGCTCACGCATGCCAGGAGCCGTGATGAACGTGTTGTGCTGCTGCAGCATGCAATCGACTCCATCACCAGCACTTTTTATACGCAGGTGATGTTTGCCGACTTTGAGCTCCAGGTGCATCGGCGCGTGGAAGCCGACGAACCTGTGACAGCGGATGTGCTCAACGGTATCTACAAGGAGTTGTTCGTCGCGTATTACGGCGATTCCGTGGATATGGAACCGTTGACACCCGCGACGTGGGCGCGAATTCCGCACTTCTTCAACTCACCGTTTTACGTGTATCAGTACGCGACGTGTTTTGCGTCGGCCGCAAAGATTTCGGCCGGCATCATGGAAGGCTCTGAAGGCTCGCGCGAAGCCGCGCGTACCCAGTATTTGAGCCTGCTCGCTTCTGGCGGCAACGACCACCCGATGAAGCAGCTCGCCAAGGCCGGCGTGGACCTCTCGACGCCCGAAACGGTGCAGGCCGTCATCGCGCAGCTCGACCGCCTGGTGACGCGACTCGAAGAGGCATAAAACCACCTGCTTGGATTCCTGATTCAGGCTCCCGGATTCGGGGGAGTGCGCGGTCGCATTACACCACCGCCACACAGGCTGTAACTCTTTGTATCCAAACGAGAACCGCTCCATTTTTGGGCGGCTTTGCTGTGCAGCCACGTACGGCACGGGCTTTTCTTATAAGCAGGCAAAGGCCCCACTCAAAACAACATGGGAATTCTCGACAAACTCAAGCCGCAGCCCCGTTGGAAACACGCTGACCCCGCCGTGCGCCTCGAGGCGGTGCGTGAACTCGACGACCACACTGAACTGGCCGGACTCGCAGAGTCGGACCCGGATGCCAAGGTGCGGCGGGCCGCCGTGAGCCGGATCGCCGATCCTGAGGTGCTGGGACGCTGCGTGGCCGATTCGGACCCGTCCGTCAAGGATGCTGCGGCCGATCGGCTCGTGGAGCTGTCGATGGACGCCTCAGACGCCTCTCGCTCGACACGTGCCGTTGCCAAGTTGACCGACACCCGTCGCCTCGCTCAGATCGCCAAGTCGGCACAATCGGACGCGTCGGACGCTGTCCGCACGGCCGCACTCGCCGGGCTGACTGATGATCGCGCGATTGGCGCGGTGGCCCGGCATGCCAAGGTCGAAGCGATTGCGCTTGCC
>JBKJTD010000436.1:0-6120 GCA_046590915.1 Vicinamibacterales bacterium | reverse complement strand
GGCCTGGAGCCGGATCATAAGGGTTGCAGAATGCGACAGACCGCGGCGTCGGGACGCAACCCGGGTGCCGCTCGTTCGGGGCCGTCCACCGTCCCAAAGGGGATTCCCGTGCGAACGCTAGCGGGCGTTCCACTGCCCGCGCGCCGCATCCCAGATGTGCATCACGCGCGGCCCGTCCCGGTGGGGGCATTTCTCCCGCGTGTGCGTCAACTTGCCCTCGCGCTCGAGGCGGCTGTGCTCGTCCCAATACGGCTCTGAAAAACGGGCGCGTACGAATCGCAGGTCCGCGCTGAATTCGTAAATCGCAGTGGCTGGCGACGATCCGATCTCGCTTGTCGTGACCATGAGTCGATCGCCGACGCGCGAGACTCGCGCGCCGTTGAACGGACTGCCCGTCAGCAGGTTCAGCTCTGACCGCGGAAACGTCACATAGAAGAGCGGCGGCGTGGACGAGCAGTTCGCGCAACCAAACTCCGTGCCGGCGGTACCTGGCGCTTGCCCGTTGGCGGCGGCCGGATCGATCATGGCGAACATCGCTTCGTTGCGCTGGTTGTTGAATCCGCCCACAGCCAGGCGACTCGACCCCACCCACAACAGACTTTCGATCCACCCGGGATTCACGAACGTACCCTGTCGCCGGCCGCTGTCATCGAGGACGGTGACCATCGACGCCCACCACACGTAGTCATGCGCGGCCACCGCAATGCGCGAACGCGGCGCGTCGGCGATTGACTCCCACGCCGCGAGCGCCCATGGACCGCGGAACGTGCCATCACGAAACGTCAGCACATCGTCGATGGGAAAGCGCCAGCGCACGTCGCCGCCGAGGCTGAGATCCAACAACTCGCCGGTCCGCGACAAACGCGCGTGGTGGTCGTTGTAGAACGCGATGCCGGCGAGCAGATCCACAGTGTGATCGCCGTGGAGCCGCGTCGCGCGGACTGGGGTGCCCTTGATAAAAATGGCGGAGTCGGGCTGGAATTTGTAGACCACCCGCGGCGCGTCGGCACCCACCGCGACTGAGATCTCGGTCGCGGTCGGCGTGATGGTTAACGACGCCAGGTCGACGACGGCGGCCTTCCCACGCACGACAAACCCGACGGCCGCGAGCGACACGGCCAGGACAGTCGTCACCGCGACGGCGGCGACCCGAGCGGTGGAGTGGCGTCGCGCGGGCAACGGTGCCGCGGCCTGGAGCGGTATCTCCGGCGTCGGACCCGTCGTCTGCGGGTCCTGCTGCCGTCCGGACATCCAGGCGTCGATCTCATTCGAAAACGCGAAAACGGACGTGCCTTTCCCGCCCGGAATCCTGTGCACGGGTAGTCCCTGTGATTCCCACCGGATCGCCGTTCGGACATCGCGCCAGAGGTAGTCAGCGATCTCTTTCCAGGAATTCAAGCGGCGGCCAGGGCCGTTGTTCGGAATGTCACCCATTGCCATGTATCGCCAGTTGTGAAGTTTACACCTGAGGTGCACGCTGGCAGTCCGTTCCCGCATTGGGTGCAAAACATACACGCTCCTATGACATTGAGGGCGTAATGGCAGCCAGGAAGGAAGAACCGTGACTCCATCACAGTGTCTTTTTGTGGCTGCTGCGGCCTGATGACTATGCGCATACCCACCGTCGTCTTCGTCGGGCTGCTCCTCTGGAGCGCTGTGGCAATGGCGCAGCAGGGACGTCCCATCGGAGGTGAATTCCCGGTTTCCGTCGAGTCGGACTGCGACGCCATTTCCGGGCCCGGATCGATCGCGTACGACGGCACCAACTTCTTTGCCGTCTGGACGGACAGCCGCAACATCCGGAGGGCATGGCTGTGAGAAAAAGACTTGAGATTGTCGGCGCGACTGTTCTCGCCGCTATCGTCTTGTTCGGGACACCCTTGTCGACCGTTCAGCTGAATACGACAGCGAGCATGCCTGGCTCGTTCGCGTACAGTCCCGCCGCTGAGACAGTCCTCACTGTAGGCAGCAACCAGACACTGTCGGTCACCTTCACACCGACGGACACGACGAGTTACACGACGGCTACCAAAACGGTGAGCATTAATGTGGCTGGAGTGACACCCGGCGCAGGCCCCACGCCGATTCCCGTAGCCAGTTCCGCGGACAAGCCGCTAATCGCATCGATCGTTCCTGGAAGCGGTGCCGCGTCGAGTGTATCGGAAGTCACCCTTCGTGGCGCGAACCTGGGCGACGCGCAGGTGAGCGCGAACGGCACGGTCCTCATTCCTTCGTTTCAATCCGCCACAGAAGTGCGCGTTCGCGTGCCGGCCGGCGCGAATGGTTACGTGACGCTCGCGGCCCGCACCCCGTACGGCACCGCATACGGAGAGTTCGTCCGCCGCCCGCCGACACTGGACGAAATCCAACCGGGCGAGATTACGACCATTGCTGGTGCCGGATTGTTCTTTGGTGACGGCCGACTCGCCACGGAGGCGATGGTTGAGCCCAGTGATCTCGCGTTGGGTGCCGGCGGAGACATATTCGTCGGCGAACCGGGGCAGGCGAGGATCCGCCGCATCCGGCCGGACGGCGTGATCGAGGCCTATGCCGGCAACGGACTCGAAGGCTTTTCGGGAGACGGTGGTCTGGCGTCAGAAGCTCGGCTCTGGCAGCCGCGAGGCATCGCCCTCGACCGGGGCGGCAATCTCTACATCGCCGACGCGTGGAGCTCGAGGATCCGCCGCGTCGACGCGTCAACGGGCGTCATTACCACCTTCGCCGGCACGGGAACGGCGGGCTTTTCCGGTGACGGAGGTTTGGCGTCGCTGGCCAACCTCAACCTGCCAGTTCAGCTCGCGTTCGATCGGGTCGGGAACCTCTTTGTGCTCGAGTGCGGCAACTCGCGCGTGCGGCGGATCGATCCGGCTGGAATCATCAGCACGGTCGCCGGGAACGGCACGCCAGGATTCTCTGGCGACGGAGGACCGGCCACCGCCGCGCAAATCAACATTGGCGATGGCGTCTTCATCGACGTGGGCGGACTCGATGTCGATCCCGCGGGCAACATCTATATTGCCGACACCACCAACAACCGCATTCGCCGAATCGCCGGCGCCACCGGCATCATCACTACCGTCGCCGAGGCGCCGCAGGCTCGGGCGGTTGCGACCGATGCCTCGGGTAACGTCTACTTCGCGACCAACGACCTCGGATCACCGCAGCTGGCGCGGATTGTAAAGCTCGATCCGCAGGGGCAAACGATCGCCACCTTCGGCCGCGGCCGCGGCGTCGCGGCCGACGGCACGCCGGCCGCCGAGGCGCGGCTCGGCTTCATCGATCGCGTGCGCGTCGACGCGGCGAGGAACATCCTCTTTACTGATTTCACTGTGCTGCGGGTGCGGCGGATCAACATCGGCACCGGGTTGCTGGAGACCGTCGCCGGCATCGGCCCCCGCACCATTGGCGATTCGGGACCGGCGACCGAGGCGGTGCTCGGGACATTTAACGGGGACATCGCCTTCGATTCGCGAGGCTCGCTGGTCATCGCTGACGGCGCCTTGAACCGGATCCGCCGGATTGATCCAGCCAACCGCATCACGACGATTGCCGGCAGCGGACTGTTCGGAGTGATCGACGAGGACGATGTGCCGGCGATCGAGACGCAGATCTTCGGCGCGATCGGCATCGATATTCCACGCGACGACAGTCTGCTGATTGTCGATCTCCACGCCGTGCGGCGGATCGGCGCCGACGGGATCATCCGTCTAGTTGCGGGCAATGCGTCTCGACACCCGGGTCTGAGCGGCGACGGCGGGCCGGCGATTGGCGCGCGTTTCCTGCAGCCGTTTGACGTCACCAGCGACGCCGCCGGCAACCTGTACATCGCCGACACCAACAACAATCGTGTGCGCCGCGTCGATGCGGCCAGCGGTGTCGTCAGGACCGTTGCCGGGTCGGGCCCGCCGAACGGATTCGAGCGCTATGGGACCGGCACCACATGCGGGGACGGCGGGCCGGCGACGGCGGCGTGCATCAACACGCCATACGGTGTCGCGGTGGATCGCGAAGGGAATCTGTTCATCAGCGAGAATTGGGAGCGCATCCGGAAGGTGGATCGCCGCGGCGTGATCACCACGCTCGCGTCGGTCTACGCGACCAAGATGGTGCTCGATGCGGCGGACAATCTATACGCGGTCTCCAATAGCCGAATCATCCGCGTCAGTCCCGAGGGCATCGTCACCACGGTCGCCGGCACCGGCTCGAATGGGTTTTCCGGCGATGGCGGCTCAGCGCTCGCCGCACAAATCGACGCCACAGGTCAGGCGTCAGGCATCGCGATCAGCGCGAACGGTGACCTCTATTTCTCGGATGGTGGGAACCGGCGGATTCGCGTTGTGAAGGGCGGGGCGAGCGCCGGGCCGTATGTGGCTGCGGTGACTCCCGGCGCACCCACCAGTGTCACAGGCACCGCCGGGAATGCCCAGGTGTCAGTGAGTTTCACGGCACCATCGAGTACCGGCGGCGCGGCGATCACTGGCTATAGGGTGACGGCCTCTCCCGGTGGGGCAACCGCGACCGGCACGTTGAGTCCGGTCGTCGTCACAGGCCTGACCAACGGCACGGCGTACACGTTCACGGTGACGGCGGCCAACAGTGTCGGGACGGGGACCGCCAGTGTCCCCTCGGCCTCCGTGACGCCTGCCGCACCTGAGGTGGATGTTGCGCCGTCATCGCTGCGCTTCGCCGCGGTCAAGAATGGTGCTGCCGGCGCGCTCACGCTCGTAACGGCACCGCAGACCCTTTCAGTCAGGTTTAAGCAGGGTTTCGTGGATGTCGTACCAGCGCCGTCGTGGACGGTGAGTGTGGATCGGCCTTGGGTGTCTTTGTCGGCAGCAGGGGGCACGGGCGCGGGTACGCTCACCGCGAGCATCATCAATCCGAGCAACGTGCTGGGCGGCTCGACGAGCGTGTCGGCCGTCATCACTGTCGTGGCGCCGGGTACGACCAACACACCACGGTCGATCGTGGTGACACTCACCATCGATCAGTCCAACGGTGCGACCGTGACGTCTCCGATCGGCCAGGTGGATACACCCGTGCAAAACGCCGCCGGCGTGCAGGGTGCCATCGGCGTCACCGGCTGGGCGCTCGACAACGTTGGCGTCACGGGCGTGAAGATCTATCGCAATTGTCTGGCGTTTGAGGACGTGCCGCCTCCTGCGGCTACGCCGTGCCAAGAGGTGCTGGGGCACCGTGTGGTGGAAGTCGGCGACGCGGCGTTCCTGGCGGGCGCACGCACGGACGTGGAAGCGGCGTTCAGCTCGTTTCCGCAAAACAACCGCGCGGGCTGGGGTTACCTGATGCTCACGCCGATGCTGCCGCACGTGGTGAATCAGCAGCCGTACGGCGGACAGGGCGCGTTGACGTTGTATGCGGTGGCGACCGACGTGGAAGGCAATCGCAAACTGCTCGGCCGGTCCTCGGATCCGGCGAGCGCCGAGTTTGCCAGGCCGACGGCCATCGCGATGACGAGCGATTCGATCGCGAAACCGTTTGGCGCGATCGATACACCGGGCCAGGGGCAGACCGTCAGTGGGGTGCTCAACAACTTCGGGTGGGCGCTGACGCCAGACAGCAACTCGACGGGCGGCGAGGTGGGCGACATTCTCATCCCGACGACTGGGTCGACGATGACGGTGTTTATTGATGCGCAGCCGAGCGTGTGGCCGACGGTCACGGCGCTGGTGGCGTACAACCAGTGCCGCGTGGGGACCAATCCGACACCGGTGGGGCAGTATTGTGCGGACGACGTGTCGAATATTTTCGGCAATCCGACCCCGCAGCTCGTCGGGACGCTGCGGACGAGCAACCCGACGTTGTTCCGGAATCTGGATGCGGGGCGTTCGCCGATCGGGGCGTACACGTTCAACACGGCGACGCTCAGCAACGGGCTGCACACCATTGCGTGGTCGGTGAGTGATTCGGCCGGCCGGAACGAAGGCATCGGCTCGCGCTTCTTCAATGTGCTCAACTCGGGCGCCCCCAAACGCGATGCGCGGCCTGGCACGTCGAGCGATCCGTGGCTGCGGCCGGCGGAGGTGCGCGGCATGGCGCGTGCGATCAGCGGGTCTCGCGCGGCGACGGACGCGGTGCACGGGCGGACGGGGTACAACCTGG
>JBKJTD010000372.1:0-2731 GCA_046590915.1 Vicinamibacterales bacterium | reverse complement strand
CGACCGCGAGCGTGTCGATCTGGACCCGCTTGAGCAGTTCCTTGATCGCCTCGGCGCCCATCTGCGCCTTGAACTTGAAGCCCCAGGTTTCGCGCTCCTGCCGGAACTGCTCTTCGGTCAGCAGCTGCTTGTCCTTGAGCTCCGTGTCGCCGGCGTCGACGACGACGTAGGCTTCGAAGTAGAGGATGCGCTCAAGATCACGCAGCGTGATGTCGAGCAGGTGGCCGATGCGGCTCGGCAGTCCCTTGAAGAACCAGACGTGGCTCACCGGGGTTGCCAGCGCGATGTGGCCGAGCCGTTCACGGCGGACTCGTGCCTGCGTCACTTCGACGCCGCACTTGTCGCAGATCACGCCGCGGTGCTTCATGCGCTTGTACTTGCCGCAGAGGCACTCCCAGTCGGTGACCGGTCCGAAGATCTTCGCGCAGAACAGTCCATCACGCTCGGGCTTGAACGTCCGGTAGTTGATCGTTTCCGGCTTCGTGACTTCACCATGCGACCACTTGAGGATCGTTTCTGGTGACGCCAGGCTGATCCGGATCGAGTCGAAGTCGGACGTGAGCTGACCTTTATCGTGCAGATTGGGTCTCATCTATTAGGCTCCCACCGGCGTTTCCGGAGTTGGCTCTGGTTCCACATTGCCGCCCTCGGCGCCTTCGTCTGGCGGAGGTTCATCCGCCACTGGACGCACCTTGGTCTTGAGCAGCTGCACGTCAAGACACAGCGCCTGCAGCTCGCGGATGAGCACGTTGAATGATTCCGGCAAGCCGGGTTGGAACGACGCGTCGCCCTTGACGATCGCCTCGTAAATCTTCGCGCGGCCCGTCACGTCGTCGGACTTCGCGGTCAACAGTTCCTGGAGGATGTGGGCGGCGCCGTACGCCTCGAGTGCCCACACTTCCATTTCGCCGAATCGCTGGCCACCGAACTGCGCCTTGCCACCCAGCGGCTGCTGTGTGATGAGCGAGTACGGTCCAATCGACCGGGCGTGGATCTTGTCGTCAACCAGGTGCGACAGCTTGAGCATGTAGATGTAACCCACGGTCACGTTCTGCTCGAAGCCTTCACCCGTCATGCCGTCAAACAGCCGCGTCTTGCCGCCCTTGGGCAAGCCCGCTTCGTCGAGCCACTTCTTGATCTCGCCTTCACGGGCGCCGTCAAAGACGGGCGTCGCGAAGTAGAGGCCCAGGGCGTGCGCCGCCCAGCCGAGGTGGGTCTCGAGAATCTGTCCGACGTTCATACGCGACGGAACACCGAGCGGGTTGAGCACGATCTCAACCGGGGTGCCATCGGGCAGGTACGGCATGTCCTCTTCGGGGAGGATGCGGGCAATGACGCCCTTGTTGCCGTGACGACCGGCCATCTTGTCGCCGACCGAGAGCTTGAGCTTCATCGCGACATAGACCTTGACGAGTTTGATCACACCGGGCGGCAGTTCGTCGCCGCGGCGAATCTTCTCCTTCTTCTCTTCGAATTCCCGCTGGATGACGTCCACGCGCTGCGCGGTGCGGTCTTCCATCCGGCGCAGTTCGTCTTCGAAGCCCAGGTCGTCGGTTTCAATGCGCGCGCGCACCAGCACCGAGAACGGCACTTCGGCCATCTCTTCTGCCGAGAGCGCACTCCCCTTGCGAATCACCCGCTCGCGCCCGTCCATGTCGAACAGGTCCGACCGCAAGGTGCGGCCCGTCAGCAGCTGCATGAGGCGCTTCTTGGTTTCCTCGTGCAGGATGCGGATTTCGTCCTGCAGGTTGGTTTCCATCAACGCGAGTTCGTCTTCTTCAATCTGCTTCGCGCGGTCATCCTTCTCGATGCCCTTGCGCGAGAAGATGCGGACGCCGACCACGATGCCTTCGATACCCGGGGGGCAGACCAGGGACGCGTCTTTCACGTCGCCGGCCTTCTCACCGAAGATCGCGCGGAGCAGCTTCTCTTCCGGCGTGAGCTGGGTTTCGCCCTTGGGCGTGACCTTGCCCACCAGAATGTCGCCCGACTTGACCGAGGCGCCGATCCGGATGATGCCGCTTTCGTCGAGATCGCGCAGGTAGGTTTCCGACACGTTCGGAATATCCCGCGTGATTTCCTCCGGGCCCAGCTTCGTGTCTCGCGCCTCGATCTCGAACTCTTCGATGTGGATCGACGTGTAGTAGTCGTCCTTCACCATGCGTTCGGACACGAGGATCGCGTCTTCGAAGTTGTACCCGCGCCACGGCATGAACGCGACGAGCACGTTCCGGCCGAGCGCCAATTCACCCAGCTCCGTGCAGGGACCGTCCGCCAGGACCTGCCCCTTCGCCACGCGCTGTCCCACACGGATGATCGGCCGCTGGTTGATGCACGTGTTCTGGTTGGAGCGTTTGAACTTCGTCAGGCTGTAGATGTCGGCGCCCATCTCTCGCGACAGGCCTTCCGTCTCACTGCCCTCGACACGCACCACGATACGTTTCGAGTCGATGTAGTCGACCGTCCCCGTTCGGCGTGCCACAACGACGGCGCCAGAGTCGCGCGCCGTGATGTATTCCATGCCCGTGCCCACATACGGCGCACGCGCCTGGAGCAACGGCACGGCCTGACGCTGCATGTTCGATCCCATCAGCGCGCGGTTCGCATCGTCGTGCTCAAGGAACGGGATGAGCGAGGCGGCGACAGAGACGAGCTGCTTCGGCGATACGTCGATGTAATCAACCTTGTCGGCCGTCGTCAGGATGAACTCACCCGCCTGACGCGCGTTGAC
>JBKJTD010000297.1:0-3467 GCA_046590915.1 Vicinamibacterales bacterium | reverse complement strand
CTTCGCCCGCACCGCGTTGAGGTTGAACACAGGGTCCATGAGATAGATCGAATGCACGTCGCGATTGAGCCAGTAGAGCAGTTCGCGTTTGACGCGGTCGAGCTCAAACCGGCGATTCCGGATCGAGAGGTCCTTGTTGTAGAAGCAGAAGTTGCAGCGGAACACACACCCGCGCTGTGTCTCGATCTGCGCGACGCGGCCCTTGAACGTGACGTACTTGTCCTGATGCGGCGAGGGCAACAGATTCAGGTCGCGCAGAATGACGGCGTCCGCCGTTTCCACGATTTCATCACCGCGCCGAAAGCAGATGCCCGCAACATCGTCGAGATCGCGACCGGCTTTCCAGGCGTCGATGATTTCGGCGAACGGTACTTCGCCTTCGCTGCGAACAATCACATCGATGGACGGCTCTGCAGTGATCACGTCGTGGGCGATTGTCCCAACTTCGGGGCCACCCATCACAATTTTGACGCCAGGCTGCAGCCGCTTCAGTTCACGTGCGGCTGCAATCAGGTCGCGGCCGTTCCAGATGTAGCACGAGAGTCCGACGACGTCCGCGTGGCGTTCGGCGAGCAGGGCTCCCAGTTGCGCTGGAGACTCGTCGCGCGGCAACTCCAGTACTTCGACATCCTCGAACGGGTGCCCGTGTCCATCCACCAGGTTGGCCTGGATGTACATCAGCGCCAGCGGAAGCGCGTTCCGGTAGGCGTGAACCGTGGCGAGGCAGACTTTCATCGACCTCGCCATTGTAGTCGCTGCCAGCCGAGCGCATGGGCCCCGGCCTCCGTCAGGCAGAGCGCAGTGCGTCGGCCGGATCGACGGCCATGGCGCGCCGAGCTGGAATGGCGGCGGCGACCACGGCTATTCCGAGCAGCAGCACTCCCACGCCGGCGAAGGTCAGCGGGTCGGTTGGCGAGATCCCGTAGAGCAGACGTGACGCCAGCGGGGCGAGGAGTGCGGCCGCGCCCAGTCCAATGGCGACGCCGATGGCGCCCAGCACGGCGGCGTGCGAAATCAGCATGGACCAGACCTGCCGTGGTGACGCGCCGAGTGCGAGGCGAATGCCCACTTCGGCCGTCCGTTCGGAGACCAGCAGCGCAATGACGCCATACACACCAACGGCAGCCAACAGCAATGCCACGATGCCGAATGAGCCGGTGAGCCACATGACGAACCGCCGTTCACCAACGGACTCGCGCCGCAACGCTTCCATCGTCTTCACGTTGGACGGAGGGAGTGCGCCCGACGCCTTGACTGCGGCGACGACCGCCGAGGTGGCGGCGCCAGGATCACCGTCGGTGCGCACCACCATGAATGGACTTGAGGGAGCGCTCTGGCGATGGCTGATGTAAATCTCCGGCTTTGGATCCTCTTCCAGGCTGGCGTGTTTGACGTTGCCGACCACTCCGACAATGCGCATCCAGTTCTCTGGTCTCGGCGTGGCCCCCATCTGCACGCGGTGTCCCAGAGCTGATTCGCCAGGGAAGATCTTCGCAGCAAGCGCGGCGTTCACGACGGCGACGATTGCTCCCGGCAACCGGTCGTCGTCGGTGAATGCGCGGCCTTCAAGCACAGGGATCTTCATCGCGCCGAAATAGTCGTGCACAGCGCGCCGCATCTGAACCTCCGGCTTTTCAGTCGGCGGGACATCTCGACCCTCGACAGACAGCTGCGTGGATACCATCGTGCTGCCGAGCGGGATGCGTGTGGAGCCGCCGACATGCGTCACTCCGGGAATGGCCCGCAGCTTGTCGCGCAGGTCGTCGTAGTACTGCACCAGTGCCGCATTATCGACGTGTTGTGGTGGAGCGCCCACTTGGAACGTCAGCAGGTGATCGGGTGCAAAACCCGGGTCCACATTCATGACGGTCGTAAAACTGCGCAGCAGCAGTCCCGCGCCCACCGTGAGCAGGGTGGCCATAGTGACTTCGGCGACGACGAGTGCTGCCCGAGTGGCTCGCTGGGCGCGGCCCGCGGTGAACCGGCGTGATTCACGCAGCCCTTCATCGGCTTTCGCTCGGGAGGATGTCCAGGCGGGCAGTATTCCGGTGGCGATGCCGACCAGCAACGACATCCCCAGGGTGAACGCCACAACGACCGGAGACAGGGACGTTTCGGCGATGCGAGGCAAATCAGCGGGTGCCATGGCCAGCAGCGCGCTTGTGCTGGCGGCCACAAGCGCGAGGGCGGCGGCGCCACCCATAAGACTGAGCATCGCACTCTCTACGAGCGACTGCTGAAGCAATCGCGCGCGAGAGGCCCCCAGTGCGGCGCGCACAGCAGAATCCCGCTGGCGTCCGGTCGCTCTGGCAAGCAGGACGTTGGCAATGTTCACGCACGTGAGCAGGAGCAACACGCCCACACCGACCGAGAGCAGTACCAACGCTGGTCGCACGGCGCCAACCGTTTGGTCCATCAGCGGACGTATCGTGACGCCAAAGCCTTCATTGGTCTCAGGCATGTCCGTTGCGCGTCTGGCGGCAATCGCTTCGAGGTCGCCTTGCGCCGTCGTGATCGCCACACCGGGTTTCAGCCGGCCGATCACCGTCAACATGTGGATGGTCCGGCTGGGCAGGCCGTCGGCGCCAAGCATCCGCGATTCGGGTGCCCGTGGCGACAGGAGCAACCACACATCTGCGGTTTGCGCGCGCGAGAATCCGCTGGGACCCAGCATTGAACGATAGGGAAAGACAAACGATTCCGGCATGACGCCCACAATTGTCCTGGCCGGCGCGCCGGACGCGCCCGGGATGCTCTGTCCGACCACGTTCGGATCGGACCCAAAACGTCGCTGCCAATAGTGGTGACTGAGCACGACGCTCTGCTCGTCGCCGTCCTGAAGCCCGCGCCCATACAGTGCCCGATGTCCGAGCATGCGGAACATGCCGGGAGTGACCGAGGCGGACTGAAGCGGTTCAACGGAGTCCCCCAGCGGCACCTGAAGGGTGATCAGGAACGAATACATGCCTTCGACGTGTGTAAACGTCGTGTGCTCGCGCGCAAATGCGTCGAAATTCGCGGGAGAGACCGGATAGTTCTCTTCGCCAAGTTTCGTCGCGTTGCTCCACACGGCCACGAGTTGGTCCGGTTGCGCATAGGGCAGCGGCTTGATGAGGACCGCGTACACCGTCGAGAAGATCGCACTGTTGGCGCCGACGCCGATCGCCAGCGTGACGACGATCATTGTCGCGAACAAGGGGGCGCGCGTGAAGTGTCGGAGCGCGAGGCGTGCGTCTGCGGCGATTGATTCGAGTGTCATGGCAGTTGTCCTCGGTGAGGGGCCAAGGTGCGCCCGCTGTCGCTGAATGCGTCGATCGGCCGCGCGTTCAGCGACCCCAGACGCGAGGGTGTCGAGACACCCCGTAATGGCTGTGGCCAGTGCACGAGCCGGCCCGGCCGAGCGGGCCTGCGCCACCCTGCGCAGGTAGGTGGCCTGCAGGTCGTCACCGAGGCGATCGCGAAACCTC
>JBKJTD010000300.1:0-7055 GCA_046590915.1 Vicinamibacterales bacterium | reverse complement strand
CGACCGCGCCGACGGCGGCGGGCAGCTACACGGCGACGCTGACGTGCACGGGCGACAGCAACCACAACGATGCTGAAGCCATTCGGCCCCGCCGTCGCATCGTTGTGGTTGCTGTCGCCCGTGCACGTCAGCGTCGCCGTGTAGCTGCCCGCCGCCGTCGGCGCGGTCGAGGACGAGTACACCGTCGGCGAAACCCCAAGGTACGAGAGCGTCGCCGTCGAGCCCGTGCTGCAAGTGGCCGTGTCCGCGCCCTGGGCCCCACCGTTGTAGGTCTTCGGCGACACGCTTAACGTGGCCGTGCTGTCGGCCTTCGTAATCGTGAAGTTCGCCGTGTTTGAGGTGATGGTGTAGTTACCGAGCACGCCCGCCGGGCTCAGCGTCGCGCTAATCGTGTACGGGCCACCAAGCACCGTCTCACCCGCGGTGCGGCTGTAGGTCGCCGTCACCCCGTCGCCAGCCAGGAAGCCGCTTAACGAACCCGTCAGGACCGCGTCGCCTGCGCCGAATACCTTCGATGCCGCATTGGGCGTCACCGCGGCGGTCAGTTTCTCGATCGTGAAACCGCTCGGGCCCGCGGTCGCGCTGTTATGGTTCGCATCGCCCGTGCAGGTCAGCGACACCGTATAGCTGCCGGCCGCCGTCGGCGCGGTCGCGGACGAGTACACCGTCGGAGAGACGCCCACGTAAGAGACTGTGGCCGTCGAACCTGTGCTGCAGGTTGACGTGTCGGCGCCCTGGGCCCCACCGTTGTAGGTCTTCGGCGACACGGTCAGCGTGGCCGTGCTGTCGGCCTTCGTAATCGTGAAGTTCGACGTGTTGTAGGTGATCGTGTAGTTACCAAGCGCACCCGCCGGGCTCAGCGTTGCGCTGATAGTGTACGGGCTGCCTGCCACCGTCTCGCCAGCCGTGCGGCTGTAGCTCGCAGTCACCGCGTCACCCGCCACGAAGCCACTCAGCGTCCCGCTCAGCGTCGGATCGCTCGTGCCATACACCTTGCTCGCGGTGTTCGGCGTCACCGATGCAGCAATCTTCGTGATGTCAGCGGTCGTGGTCGCCGTGGACGAGCTCAAAGAGTAATTTGCGAGAAGGGTTGGTGCGCCGGAAAGGGCGACCGTCGCGGTCACGGTCTTGCCGGTGCCGACGTTCTTCGTGTCGAACGCAGCGCCGCTGAGGTTGCAGCCAACGTTCTCGGTGCCGACGACGCCAGTCAAAGTGCAGGTCGCGGCCGCCGTCGTCAGGCCGTCGTAAGGTTTGTTCGACGCGGTGAGGTTCGCCGTCAACACCTTCGTGGTGATGCTCGCCGTCGTCGAGAGCGAGGACGACACCAGCGTGTAGTTGCCCGCAGCCGTTCCGCTCAAACTGAAACCGGAGCCTGAGACGATCTGGTTAGCCCCGACATTCTTCGAAGCAAACGTCGCGGTGCCGCCCGTCAGGGTGACGTCGTCGGTGCCGACGACGCCGGTCACGGTGCGCGTCGCGATGGTCGCCGCGGTCGTGCCGTCATATGCCTTGTCGCTGGCCGTGAAGGCGCCCGTCAGGCTCTTCCTGGCAACGGTCACCACGGCATTACTCGACGTCGCCGTCGCCGCACTGCATGTGTTGCCGACCACGACCGTATAGGTAGCCGCGTCGCTCAGTTGCGCCGGCGACGCCGAGTAGGTGCTGCTCGTGGCTCCTGAGATGGCCGTGCCGCCCTTCTTCCACTGATACGTCAGCGTCGGGCTGCCGGCTGCCGTGACCGACAGATTCAGGGTGTCGCCGTAGGTCAGCGACGACCCGACCGGCTGTGTCGTAATTGACGCCGCCGTGCACGCCTCAACCTTGAACGTGTCCGTGTCGTCGGCGGCCATCGTGGTGGCGTCGCCATTGAAGTCACCGGTGATCGTGTAGGTGGCGACCGTCGCCGGCGCCGTCAGCGAGCAGGTCGCCGTGCCGGTCGCGTCGGTCGTCGCGGAGCACTGCGTGTTTGCCGCGTTGTTCAAACTCAGGATTACGGTCTTGCCTACGAGCGGCGAACCAGCGGCCGTCAGGGTCGCGGACACCGACGTGCTCGTGCTCGGCGTCGTTGTGTACGGACCGTTGACAACGAGCGACGTTGCTGTGCCGCCGTAGATCGCGTCGTATGACTCGTTGCCGTTCGGATTCGCCTTGAGGCAGATCTGCAGCGAGCGCGATGCATTGACAATGCGATAGGTGCTGCCGGCGTTCACGTTCCAGTGTCCGAACCGAGTCGCTGTGGCCGGGGATGGGGAGGCTGCGTGGGTCAGCGAGGTGTACTGCGCGACCGACGCGAGGAACGACCCGTACTGTTTCGAGACCGCATCGGTAATGCCGTATTTGTTGTTGTTGCCGTCGATATATATATTGGACGCGAGGGTGACGCGTGTCCCGGAGGAGCAGTTGGCGTCCCCCAACGGGTACCCGTACAGAGTCAGCGTGCTGTCCGCGCTCTTCTGGACCTTGCCATCCAAGTAGTACGAGTCGATCGTCTGGACGATGCCGTCCGTGAACGTGTTCTGAGCCACCGACTTGCTGCCCGTCACAGTCACATAGAACGTGGTTCCCAGATCGTGGTGCTCGAGCACTAACTCCTTATTCGTGAAGTTACCCTGTCCATCGACGAGGGCGGAAAGCACGAGATCGCCGTGAGCTTCAGCCACTTCCTGAATGAGGATGGTCACCGTTTCTCCAGGCACCCAGCCCGTTCCGGTTATCGTCGCCGTCTGTCCAGGCAAGTAATCGTGTTTGTCGGTCTTGACCGTCGCAAAGCGGTACATCTCCGCGGTGCTGACGCCAGTGCCGCCGCCAACGAGCGCGAAGCCCTCGGCCGAGAGCGGTGGAGCGACGGCGCCGATGCGGGCGTCAGCCATTGAGCCGGTCGCGACGATCGCGCCTTCCTGGAAGTCGAAAGGGTAGGAGGCGACGGAGGGCAGATACAGTTCCGCCGAGTTGAGCGCCCCGCCGCCGGTCTTACCGCCGGCGAGCAGCACCCCGCCGTTGTTCGGCAGCAGCACCGCCACATGATCGCGTCGCGCCGTCGTCAACGACGTGCTCAGCGTCGTGAATATATTGGATTCCGGGTGGAACCACTCCACCGAGGCCAGCGCGTTGCCGCCGTTGCTGCCGGCGGCGATCAGCACATGACCGGTGATGAGTGACGTCGCCGTCGCGCCAGCGCGCGCAACTGACATCGTCGCTTCGAGCGTCGTGATCGTGCCCGTCTCGCTGTCATAGATTTCCGCAGTCGCCAGGTCGTCCGTGCCGTCGTTTCCACCGACGATCAGGACGCGCGTCCCGTCGATCGTGGCCGCGGCCGCGTGCGTGCGGCCGACCGACATGGTCGTGACCGGCGTCGAAGTCCCCAGCCTGGGGTCGAAGATTTCAATGCTGCTCGTGACGCCGTCGGCGGTCGTGCCGCCGACGATGACCACGCGGTCGTCCGCGAGTGCCGCGGCGGCTGCGCCGCTGCGCGCCACCGACAGACGCCCGACCGCGGTCCAGGCCCAATGAGGCGAGTAGAACACCGAGATCAACGAGCGCGGCCCATCTTGGCCATCGCCACCCGCAATCACCAGGCGTCCGTCCCGCAGCGCAGCAGATGCCGCACCTTCCGGCAGCATGCCTAGGCCGCCAGCTGGCGACCATGTACCTGCACCTGATTGGAACTCGTCGGCTCGAACGAGCAAGCCGGAAGCCAGGACCAGGAGCAAGATGCCCAATGAAGCGAAACGGAAAGGACGGGACAGAATACGCGGCATGTGGGCCTCTGCGACTGATATGTAACCAGGTGATCGAAAATAGTCTTTGAAGCGCCATAACATGACACTTGGTGAGACTTGGGCACTTTGATGTACCAGAAAGGACAAAACAATAGGAAGAAGGTGGGGGGTAGCTACTAAAAATGAGGTTGGTGCGTAATTTTACGCACTTCTGAGCGATTTCTGACGCTTCTTTAGGGAGCGAGGAGGTGGCGGTGGACCGCGAGGAGGGCGAGTTCCACCCTATTGGACACACCACACTTGTTAAAAATGTTCGTCAGGTGCTGTTTCACCGTGTCTTCGCTGATTTTGAAGCGGGTGGCAATGGCCCGGTTGGTGCACCCCTCCGCGACCGCGCCGACAATCTGCACTTCGCGCGGCGTCAGGTCGAAGGCAGGCTTGAGCCGCTGCCGCACAACTGCCAGCGCCGCCTCCACTGAATCGAACGTACGCTCGCCCACCCAGTACTTGTCCTCGATCACTGCCTGTAGGCAGGTCAACAGCACTGCGGTCGTCGTTTCCTTGAGGATGACCCCGCGTGCGTCGAGCGCGAGCGCCGCCGCCGTCTCTTCCGCTTCTATCGCGGCCGTGAGCAGAATGGTCCGGACGGAGGCAGCGTCCCGCTGAAGCTCGCGCAACACCTCGATGCCATTTTTCCTCGGCATCGAGTAGTCAAGGAGCAGCACGTCGGGGTGCAGCGTGCGGACCTGCCTGAGGGCCTCTTCCCCATCGGCGGCGGTGCCCACCACCCGCACACCGGGTTCGGTCTTGAGGAGGCGCTCCAATCCGTCACGAAAGATCGGGTGGTCGTCGGCCAGCAGCACGGAAATTGGACAAGACACCATGTCAACTCAATGAAGGCGACGCAACGTGACTTCGACGCGGCTGCCGACGCCGCGCGTCGATTCGACAGCAAGGGTCGCGCCGATCGCCTGCGCGCGCTCGTACAACACGAGAGGCCCACGCCAACTCCTGTCGAGTGCCTCGCTTTCCAGCCGGCCCTCGAAATCGAAGCCTTGGCCATCATCTTCGATCAAAAGGATCAATTCATTGTCCTGGACCCGCAAACGGACGCGGGCCGAACGGGCGCCGCTGTGGCGCCGGATGTTGGCGAGTGCCTCCTGGACGATGCGCCCGAGCTCGCGCGCGATCCTTGGGCTCAGGACCAGATCGTCCACTGTGGCGACAACGGTGGCGTCGATGCCGGTGTCCCGGCGAAATCGATCCACGGTATTGGTCAGAAAGCCGATGAAGTTCTTGTCGCCCAGATTGAGAGGCTTCAGACGCTCAGTCAGCTCGCGCATCAGCCGGGCCTGGTCGCGCAATAGTTGCTGCACGCGCTCAAGCGCGGCCTCGACCGGCGGCGCGAACGTTGTCGTGCGACGGACGGCCTGCAGCTCGAGGTCGGCCGCGATGGTCGACTGGATCGCGCTGTCGTGCAGCTCCCGCGCGATCCGGGCGCGCTCCGTGTCACTGATCCGCGACCGGAAGCGTCCGTAGAGATATACGTTGTGGAGCGCGGGAGCCGTGTATTGGACCAGGCGCTCGAACAACTGGCGGTCCACCTCCCGCTCGCCGGCCGTCGGCTCGACCAGCACGAGCCGCGTGTCCATTTCGCCCACGCGATAGGCGGTGGCAAGGATCGCGCGCGTCGCTCGGGCGTCGAGCGTCGCCCGTTCGCCACTGGACGCCGCGTCTGCATGAGACGCGCTCACATAGATCGTCTCGCCGATCTCGAGGGGGAACACCAATTCCGCATCCGCGCGCGGCGTCAACGACCGGTTCAGCACGCCTGGCTGCGCGCGATCGACCGACCAGATCACGAGGGCGCTCCCCTCGGGGTCGCGTGACGTGAGTTCGGCCCGCGCCGCGCCAAACAGCATCATTAATTCAGTCAACACCTGCTGCAGACTCGCCTTGAAACCCTGGTCAACACGCGCATAGCCGACGATCCGCGCGATGACCGCCGATTCGCCGCGGCGTCGCTTTTCCACCGACGAGAGCACCCCCGCCAGCGCGGCGAGCACGAACATGAAGCTGCTCCGGACGATCAGCCGGCTGATCGACACGTCATCGTCGGCACTGAAGAGACCAAGCTGATGCCACGCGACCGACTGCGTCGCAAGCAGGGCCATCGTGATCAGAGCCGTCTTGAGAGTCGCGCCGGCGTCCCATCGGTACGCGGCGCCGAGTAACGGGAATTGCACGAGGGCATAGAACGGGCTCTCCGGCCCCGCGGTTGCGGACATGATCACAGCCGGCCACACCATGTCGCAGGCATGCACACCCTTGGCAAACCGGCGCGACACATCCTGTCGCGCGCGAATGGCGATGAAGAGCGCGATGGCGAAGAGCGCGTACCCGCCAAGTAGCCACGCAGCGCGGCCCGTCGGCATGCCCGTCAGCGACACGGAAATGAGCGACGCGAAGGCCAGTAGCAGGCGCGCCACCGCGAGGACCCGCTCAATGCGCAGCCGGTCGGCTCCGTCCGAGACGCGTAGCTTCGCCTCGAGCGACGATGGTTGAACGATCGACGCGAGTCCGCGCAACGAAGAGGATTGCCCGAGCATCGGAAGGCCGATTGTAGCCGTGTTGGACCACAGTGTCTTGTCAAACCAGAGCGTCATTGGTGCGAGTCGTGGCTTCGACGCTGAGTCGAACGCCACGTGATGCGGCGACGGCACGTGTATTAAAAGAAACAGCGCCTCGCCTGCGCAGAAGAGAGAATTGGGAGAGGGGTGAGCCAATGACTAGAGTTTCAGCATTTATCGTCCTCGCAGCGATCGCGACGATCGTGCCCAACCCCGCCGACGCGCAGGGTCGAGGCCGCGGGCGTGGCAATAACGACGCGGCAATCCGCTTCGCGGAAATGGATCGCAACAATGACCGCGTGATCACCAGGGCGGAATGGGTCGGCAGCGATCGGTCGTTCGTGGTTCACGACTGGAACAGCGACGGGATCCTGAGCGGCGACGAAGTCCGTGTCGGGGCCCAACGGCCTGCGCGCACACCCGCCGACCAGCCGTTCGACTCGCCGGACCTTGAGTACGCGTTCGACGACTGGACCGCGCGCGGATTCACGGCAGTCGACCATAACCGCGACGGTCGTATCACCCGCGACGAATGGCACTTCGATCGTGAAAGCTTCCGCCGCGCGGATCACAACAGCGACGGCATCATTACGCGGGCGGAGTTTCTCACCGAGGATCTGGAAGGCGACGACCGGGACGACCGATTCGTGGACCTGGACGTGAACCGCGACAGTCGAATCTCGCGCAGCGAATGGCACGGCACGGC
>JBKJTD010000055.1:0-8331 GCA_046590915.1 Vicinamibacterales bacterium | reverse complement strand
AGGTAATCGTCGGCGCCGAGGTCGAACGCACGGGTAATGTCCTCTTCCCGACCGCGCGCCGACAAGACGATGACCTTCGCTCTGGGTGGCGGCAGGTCCTTGAGGCGATGGAGGATTTCAAATCCGGTGACCTTCGGCAGCATCAGATCCAGAACCAACAGGCTGATCGGGCGACCAGCCAAGCGACCAGCGCCGCTTCGCCGTCGAACGTCATCACGGTGTCGAAGCGCAGGCTGCGCATTTGCGCGTCCACGATGCGCATCACCTCCGGATCATCGTCGGCCAGGAGGATGAGATGACGCGTGGCGGCGTCGGTGTCCGCACCGCCCGTGCGCTCGCCGTGTTGCGCGATGGCCAGACCGTGAAATCGCGCCTGTGCCAGGGCCTCCTCGGCGGAGGTCACGAGCGCGTCGAGTGTGAAGCCCCCGGCGACCGGAGAGGCGGCGACGCCGATGCGCACGTCGACGTCCTCACGCAGCAGCGCGTCCACCATGGGCTTGAGGCGGTCGACGGCGACACGGCCGGCCATCTCCGAAAACACGACGACCACGTGGAGGCGGTCGAACGCTCCGGCCACGTCACGTCGGCGAAGCTCATCGGTGAGCGCACGGGTGAGAGCCGATCGCTTGGCCGCACCCACGCGGATGATTGCCAGCGCACACGGAGCAGCGGCCACCAGCGCCGCGGCCGTCTTCTGGAAGTCAGCGTACGTCTGCAAATCAGACGTCCGGCCAACGCGCGTTTCACTCGAAACAGCAGTTCGGCCGGGTCGAGGGGTTTGCTGATG
Source organism: Vicinamibacterales bacterium (assembly GCA_046590915.1). Classification (GTDB taxonomy): domain Bacteria; phylum Acidobacteriota; class Vicinamibacteria; order Vicinamibacterales; family SCN-69-37; genus SYFT01. The sequence continues at coordinate 7,544 of JBKJTD010000055.1, read as the reverse complement.
CAGTCGATGGCGCCCAACGCCAGGCCGGCCATCCGTTCGTCAATCGTCAAGCGCGTGATCGTCCGCTGGTCGTCCTCATCGTCATCGTCGACCAGGAGAATGGTCGCATTGGCAGGAGGGCCGCAGGCGTGGCTCTGACGTCGGCGGGGCAACTGTCGGCCGCATGTCGGGCGTCCTGAACGAACGCCTCACGCATCGCGCTCAGAAGGGCCCACGCATCGGCGGGATGATGCACGTCGTGGTACAGCAGCTCTTCGAGCTCGGCCGCCTTGAGGCGGACTGACGGAAAACCAATGGTGCCGGCCAGGCCCACCATCTTGTGCACCGCGCCGCGCACCCCATCCGGAAGCGTTCCCGGCGCGCCCAGGGCCATCACCGCCGTTTGCAGCGCGTCGCATTGCGCAGCGAAGCTCGAACTGAACCGCTGCCGTGCGTCCCGAAGTGCCTCTTCAAGCTCGTCGGGTTCTTGTTCGGCCCACAGCCGAGTCACAGGCACACACTTACTACGGACGGGCAGTGCCAAACCTCGGGCACTTGTGTGCCGAGGGTGGGCACGAGTGATGCACGAAACCGCTCACGGGGCGCCGGAATGCTTGGCAGGGATCCTGCTTTCCATTACCTTCGTGACCTTCGTGAATTATCGATGGGGAATTCTTGTCGCTGTCGTGGCAGCAGCCGCAGTCGTGGCGTTGGTGGCGGTCGGCGCGCCGCCGGCCGCACAAAAGGCGGTCGTGAATCCGCGAAACTGGCCGACGGCCAAATATCCCGTGCCGGTCCACCCGGCCTCGGAAGCCCGAATCGCCGCACTCCTGAAACGCATGACTATGGAGGAGAAGGTCGGACAGTTGCTGCAGGCGGACCTGAGCGCGGTGACTCCAGCCGACGTGAGGACCTACCACCTCGGGTCTGTGCTCAACGGGGGCAATGCCGGTCCGTACGGAAACGACTTCGCGCCGCCGTCTGACTGGCTGAAGCTTGCCGACGAGTTTTACGATGCGTCAGTGGACCCGTCCGGCGGCCGGACGGGCGTCCCCATGATCTGGGGGACGGATGCCGTCCACGGTCACAGCAACATCCAGGGCGCGACGCTGTTCCCTCACAACATCGGACTGGGCGCGATGCGCGATCCCGATCTGATTGAGCAGATTGGGCGCGCGACGGCGATCGAGGTTCGCGCGACGGGGCAGGAGTGGACGTTTGCCCCCACCATCACCGTGCCGCAGGACTATCGGTGGGGACGCGCGTACGAAGGGTATTCGTCCGACACTGCGCTGGTCGCGTCCTATGTCGGGCGCATGATTCGTGGCCTGCAGGGACGGCCCGATGCGGGGCCGATGCTCAAGGGGCCGTACGTGCTTGCAAGCACGAAGCACTTCATCGCCGATGGCGGTACCGACGGCGGTCGCGACCAGGGGGATGCCAGCCTCCCTGAGAACGTGCTGCGGGATGTCCACGGGGCGCCCTACGTCCCGGCGATCGAGGCGGGCGTCGCGACGGTGATGACCAGTTTCTCAAGCTGGCAGGGCGTCAAGATTGCCAGCCACAGGGGGCTGGTCAACGACGTTCTCAAAGAGCGCATGACCTTCGGCGGCTTTGTGGTGACCGACTGGAATGCGCACGGCCAGATTGCGGGCTGCACAAACGCCAGCTGCCCACAGGCCATCAACGCCGGCGTGGACATGTACATGGCGCCAGACAGCTGGAAGGATCTCTACCACTCCCTTCTCGGCCAGGTGAAGGACGGCACTGTCCCGATGGCGCGGCTCAACGATGCGGTCGCGCGAATTTTGCGCGTCAAGGTGCGTCTGGGCCTCTTCGAGGCTGGAAAGCCGTCGTCTCGGCCCTATAGCGGGAAGTTCGAGTTGCTCGGCGCGCTTGAACATCGGGCGGTCGCACGCGCGGCCGTCGCCAAATCGCTCGTGCTGCTCAAGAACGAAGGCGGCCTCTTGCCGCTCCGTCCTGGTGGACGCATTTTGGTGGCTGGCGACGGCGCAGACGACATCGCGCGCGCTGCCGGAGGCTGGACGGTCAGCTGGCAGGGCACCGGGTTGAACAACAGTCATTTTCCTGGCGCGACCTCGATCTGGGCCGGCATTCGCGACGCCGTGACCGCGGCTGGCGGCACCGCCACGCACTCACCTGACGGCACATTTGCCGCCAAGCCCGATGCGGCCATTGTGGTGTTCGGCGAAACCCCGTATGCCGAGTTTCAGGGGGACATCCCGACGCTCGAGCTGAAGCCCGAGCTTCGCAAACCACTCGAGACGATGCGAAAGCTCAAGGCGCAGGGTATTCCTGTGGTGGCCCTGATGCTCACGGGACGCCCGCTGTTTGTGAATGCCGAACTGAATACGGCCTCAGCATTTGTCACGGCGTGGCTTCCCGGCACTGAAGGCGGCGGCGTCGCGGACATGCTGTTCACAGCGAAGGACGGCGGCACCCGGAAGTTCACTGGCACGCTGCCCACAGCCTGGCCTCGCACGGCTGTCGCAAGCGGACCTGCGCTGTTTCCGTTTGGATACGGCCTGACCGGTGGGGCCGGCGCACCCGCGTGGCAGTCGCTTCCCGAAGAGAGTGGGGTTGCAGCCGCGGCAGGCGCGGGCGCCTATTTCGACAGGGGTGTACCTGCGGCTTCCTGGTCGCTCAACGTGAGCGATGGCGCCGGCGGTGTGACGCGTGTCACGACGACGCCTGCCGAAGCGATTGGCGGCCGCGTCCGTATTACCGCCGTCAACTCAGAGACCGTTCAGGAGGGGGCGCGGCAGTTTGAGTTCAAAGGCGGAACCAGGCAGGTCGTCGATCTGACCAACTTCGAGCCAATAGATCTCACCCGGGCGACGGCCGAAGGACAGGTGCTGCAAATCACGATGCGCATCGACACGGCGCCGAGCGCCCCGGTTACACTGAGCGCCCGTTCAGGCGCAACGGGAGGCGCCGTCGTGGTGCCCGATATCGCCGCGCTGCCGGTCGGGCAGTGGGTGACGGTCGGTGTGCCGCTGCAGTGCTTTCAGAAGGCCGGCGCGGACATGACCAAGCTGAGCGCGCCGTTTCATCTCTCGACCACCGGCAGCGTCACGTTCAGTCTCTCGCGCGTCGCTGTGGGGGCCGTAGGGGAGGCGGGCATTCGGATGATCGCCGCCTGCCGCTGAGGAGGCTGGCGCGTTAGACTGACTCGATGCGCCCGTTCACCTGCTCCGCTCCCGCGAAGGCTATCTGCTTGGCACTACTCACATTGGCAACGACCGAGCCGTTTTCTGCGCAATCGACCCACACGCGCGATCTCCGAAATAGCTGGGAAGTGCACCGCGAGTTGGTGGTCGCGCCCAAGGCGTTTGCTGACGTTCCGAAAGTGTTTCCCAGTTTCTTCGACTATCACGAGCTCGTGATGTTTCATCCGACGGTCGGGTACTACGCGAGCGGGCGCGTCGACTTCGTCGATCACTACCGCACCTATCCGGTGGTGTTGGCCCCGATGTTTGGCCATATGGTCGCTGAACAGGTCTTCGCCATGTGGAACGGCATGCGTCGGGCCGGGACCCTCGGTGAGCGGGAGCGGTTTACGATCGCAGAATTTGGTCCAGGCGACGGGGCGCTCGCTGAGGCGATTCTCGACTACCTCGTGCGAAAGTCGGAGGGAGACGCCGCGTGGCGGTCGTTTGCCGACCAGGTGCTCTATGTTTGTTATGACCGGTCCCCATCGCTGAGCAAAATTCAGCAGGACCGCAATGCCCGATTCGGGAAACGGTTCGAGGCGCGTGTGGCGGATGCCACCAACATGACGGCCGCGATTCGAAGGAACAGCCTGAAGGGCGTGGTGCTCTCCAATGAACTTCCGGACGCGTTCAGCGTGCACAAGGTCGTCCTCTCGTCGGAGGGAACGGCGGAGGTGGCTTTTGTCGTCCCTGCGATTTCGGACCAGACCTGGAAGAGCGTGCAGCCGCTGCTGCCCCCGGCCGTTGCAAAAGTCATCGAGGCCGACGACCACGCCATCGAGGATCGGTTCTTCGACCGCAAGCGGGAGGCGTTGGTGTATCTCACGCGGTCATCACTAGTGACCCTGCTCGAGCACCTGCGTGCCACGAGTGTCTACGACGTCACAGCCAACGCCATGCAGTTCCGCGAACTGTATGTGCCGGTGAACCATGTGCCGGTCGTGGCCGAGCACGTGAGTCGTTACGCCGAGATGTACGCCGGGGTGCTGGCCAGAGACCCGCGCGGTCTGGTGACGTATGTCAATCCCGGCGCCGAACGGTTCATTCAGGACGCCGGACACGTGCTCACGGCCGGGTACGTATTGACCATTGATTATGGTGGCAACTGGGAGGAGATGCTGGCGCAGCACACGTACCCGCGTTTTCGCACCTATGGGCCGGCGCAGAAGGAAGGCGCGCAGCTGGCGCCCAACCAGATTGACACCTCAGCACCGTACGTGGGGCCGACGCTCAACGACTTCACGACGGACGCCAACTTCAGTCTGCTGGCGGCCCAGGGCGAAGTGGCGGGGTTGCGGCCCATCTACTACGGCGCGCAGCGCGCCCTGCAGGCCGGCACCACCGTGAGGCTGGATTCAGTACCGGCCGAGCGAGCCCGCGAGGGCAACACAGCCGAATTCCAGAGCTGGGCAGAGAGCTTCGCGGCCCCGAGCGTTTACAAGATGTTGCTGCAGCAGAAGGCCGGAACTGATCCGGCTTACCGGTTCGCAGGCCAACACCAGGAATCACTCGACCTTGGTACCGTCACGTTGACCGAGGCACAGCGACGTCGCGCGGACCTGATCGCGCAGCGCCTGAAAGCGCGTGTGCAATAGCAGACAGCCGCCCCCCAAGAGGGAGCGGCACCATGCACGATGGAGGACGGCAACGAATGCAGATCGGAATGATCGGGCTGGGACGAATGGGTGCCAACATGGTGCGCCGCCTGCTCAAGGGTGGCCACGATTGTGTGGTCTTCGACAGGTCTGCCTCGGCTGTGGAAGCGCTTGTGCAGGAACGCGCCACCGGTGCGGCGTCACTTGCGGAATTCGTGAGCACGCTCACGGCGCCTCGCGCCATTTGGATGATGGTTCCTTCGGGGGTTGTTGGGCCGCTCATTGCTGACCTGATTCCACACCTGGAGGCTGGCGACATCCTCATCGATGGCGGCAATTCGCACTACGTGGATGACATTCGCATCGCCAGGGAACTGGCCGCCAGACAGATTCACTACGTGGATTGCGGCACCAGTGGTGGCGTCTGGGGCCTCGAGCGCGGCTACTGTCTGATGATCGGCGGGCCGTCTGAAGTGGTGCGGCACCTGGACCCTGTGTTCAAAACCCTGGCGCCAGGATCAGGTGACATTCCTCCCACTGCGGGCCGTGAGTCACTTGGCGGCACGGCCACACAGGGATATCTCCACTGCGGCCCCAGCGGCGCCGGCCACTTCGTCAAGATGGTCCACAACGGGATCGAATACGGACTCATGGCCGCGTATGCCGAGGGCATGAACCTGCTTGCGCACGCGAACATCGGGCAGCGCAACCAGGCACACGACGCCGAAACCACACCGCTGCGCGATCCGGAATCCTTTCAATTCGATCTCAATGTGCGTGACATTGCGGAAGTATGGCGGCGGGGAAGCGTCATCTCCTCATGGCTGCTGGACCTGGCGGCGACCGCCTTGGTCAAGGACCCGACGCTGGAACACTTCGACGGCCACGTGTCCGACTCCGGCGAAGGCCGATGGACCATCAAGGCCGCCGTCGATGCCGCCGTGCCCGTGCCCGTGCTGAGCGCGGCACTCTTCTCCCGCTTCAGTTCGCGCGGTGAGGGGGCGTTTGGCAACAAGCTGCTCTCGGCGATGCGGTTCGAGTTCGGCGGACACGTGGAAAAACCTCGCGTCTAACGCAATGAGGCTCGACGTATTCGACACGACCGCCGATGTGGCCGCAGCGGCCGCGGCCATGATCGCCGCCCAGTCCCGAGCCGCCGTCCACCAACGTGGGCGGTTCGTCTTCGCGGTCAGTGGTGGCCGGTCGCCGTTGCAGATGCTGCAGGCGTTGTCGCGCGAGGACATGCCATGGGACCGCGTGCATGTGGTGCAGGTGGACGAACGTGTTGCGCCGTCGGGTCATGCCGATCGCAACTTGACGGGCCTGCGCCGGAGCCTCCTCGATCATGTGGCGCTGCCCCCCGCTCACCTCCATGCAATGCCTGTGGAGGCTGTGGACCTGATCGCGGCTGCCGCGCTCTACGAGCGGGAACTCTCGGCGATCTCCGGGTCACCTCCGGTGCTCGACCTCGTGCATCTGGGGCTTGGCACGGATGGGCACACGGCCTCGCTCCTTCCTGGCGATCCGGCACTCGAGGTGACCGACCACGACGTCACCGTGTCCGGCGAGTATCAGGGACGACGGAGAATGACGCTGACGCTGCCGATGCTCAATCGGTCACGACAGATCGTGTGGGTGGTGCCCGGTGCCGACAAAGCGCCGATGCTCGCGCGCCTCTTGGCCGGTGACCACTCAGTGCCGGCGGGTCGCGTCACTCAGGCCGCCGCCATCGTCCTCGCCGACCGCGCAGCCGCGCAACCGGACTGAGCGACCTTGGATAGAGCGCTTTCGACAAGCGTGTAGTACGGAGCAGACGGACTTTAGTGCGTCTGTTGCCCGCCGGGCTGAAGCCCGGCGGCTCCAAAGAGCGCTACCGCCTGTCGAAACCGCTCTAAGTGGGCTCGTGCCACCCTTCGCCGCCGGTCACGAGAGCGGCGGCGGCCGTTGGTCCCCACGTGCCCGGCTCGTACTCGAGCACCGGGCTGGCCGAACCCAGTGTCGGTTCGATCACCCGCCATGCCGCCTCGACGCTCTCGTCGCTGGTGAACAAGTCGGGGTCTCCGCGCAATGCTCCGCGCAGGAGGCGCTCGTACGGCAAGTGGTCGCTGGGGGGTTGGTGGCGCGCGACCAGTTCGACGGGATCCCCGCACATGCGGTCGCCGGCCCGTTTGACCCGGGTGCCGATCGAAATCGTGACGTCTGGACTGAGCCGGAAGCGGAAGTAGTTGGAGGTCGACGACAGCACTTCGTCGAAGATGGCGAGCGGCGGCACTTTCAAGTCGACGACGACTTCGCAGACGGTGGCCGGCAGGTTCTTGCCGGCACGTACATAAAACGGCACACCCGCCCAGCGCCAGGTATCGATGTACAGGCAAAGAGCGGCAAACGTCTCGACATCGGATTCGGGGGCCACGCCTGCTTCATCGCGATAGCCACGAAACTGGCCTCGCACCACCTGCGTCGGGTCGAGCGGCCGCATGGCACGAAGCAAACGCAGCTTCTCGGCACGCACGGCGCCGACGTCGGTACCCACCGGCGCATCCATCGCCAGCAGTGCGATGACTTGAAGCAGGTGATTCTGCACCACGTCGCGGACCGTGCCCACTTCGTCGTAAAACGCGCCGCGTCCTTCTACGCCGAAACGCTCGGCCAGTGTGACTTGCACGGTGTCGACGTAGGTGCGGTTCCAGATCGGGTCCAGGAACGCGTTGGCGAAGCGGAAATAGACCAGGTTCTG
>JBKJTD010000421.1:0-3029 GCA_046590915.1 Vicinamibacterales bacterium | reverse complement strand
TGGGAATGGGGCTGTCCCACTTCCCATCAGCCAACTGGCAGAGACCTTGTCGAGACAGCCGCTTCAAACTGACGTGTTATTGCTCCGCAACTTGGCGCACCCTGCGCCGTGAGTGCCGAGTGCGGGGTGGCGCAATGCCCGGCCCAGGCACAGTCAGCCGATGGCGGGTCGCGTCATAGGTCGTGGACGTTTCCTGTCGCGAAACGAGCCGCGCTGGGCGAAATCCAATATTGAGCACCACAAAAAACCGCGACCCAATGCCTTCCGTGCGCCCCGCCGAGTCGGTCACCGACCATGCAATTGTGTGCATTCCGCTGCTGAGCGTTCGCGTATCAATGGAAAACGCCCCGATCGCCCCCCGCGCCGCGTCGAGATTGCGGAACCGGGTCGGATTGGTCGTCCGAGGCGTGAACGTGGCCTGCGGCGTGGGATTGCCGAAAATATTCGCCACATCATCGTTACAGAACGCGCCATGGGTCACGGGATTGCCCACACTCCCACGACATTGGTTATAGGCCACCTGCGCCACCGGCGCACCGTCGATGAACACCGTCATCGTGGCTCCGTTGGTCGGGATCAGGATGTCGCCGGGTTCTGCACCCGTGCTATTCGTATCCGGCGTCAGCACCCACCCAAAGTTGTTGAGCACCCCACTGACCGTCTCGCCCTGCCCGGGCGTATCAATCGCGCCGAACGGTTTGGCGACCGTGTCATTGGCCATCGTGACCCGCGTGGCGACCCTGAACTGCGAGCTGGCCGGGTCCGACGACCGCCCCAGCAGCGTGCGGTTGCCCTCGACGTCTGTGGCAAACGCGAACAACGTCAATGCGCCCTGGCCGCCATAATTCTGCGCGTTCACCACGTGCGGCAGCATCGGTGTAAGCATCAGATACCCCCAGCCGGCGCGGGAGTTCTGCGGCATGGTCGCAAACGCCGCCTCAACATCAGGCCGGGCTCCGGCCAGAAACGCGGCGTCACCGATGAACACGACGGTGTGGCCCAGCACTACCTGACAATTGGCTTGCGGCTCAAACGCGAGGCAGTTGCGGAAGATCTGCACCCCAGTGACACCAACGTTGTCGAGCACCCACCCGGTGACACCGATCGCCCCTTGCACTCCACCGGCATCCTGCGTCGGCGTATCGACCTGTCCAAACGGCGCGGTCGTCAACTGCCCGGTCTGATCGATCGCCAACGTCACCTGCACCATCACCGCGGCCGTTGTGTTGTGCGCCGGGGCGATCGTGACGATGCCGGAGAGCGTGGTGGATGCGCCAATGACATTGGCCGGATTCGCAATGCCGATGGAGACTCGCCCGTTGCCTGATCCCGATGACGCGGACACGGTCAGCCAGGGCTGATTGACCGTGGCAGTCCACGCACCCGTGCCTCCGGGGGGCTGCACGGTCACGACCTGCGCCGTGGTCGTTGCAACCAACGGACCCGTGGAGCCCGACTTGGCCGCAGCAAACCGCAACGTGACTGGACTGGCGCTCATCGTCGCGCAGGTGGACGATGACTGGCCGGCCTGGACGGGTGCACACACCGCGAGTTCTGATCCGAGTTCGTCCGAGAGCAGTCGAAGGATGAACGCATTCCACCCGTAGTCCACACGTTCGGCGACCGTGCTGCCGATGGGCCCGCATGACGAGCCGGCGTTTGGCGCGGTGCAGAGGAACTCGTGCGACTTGCCGAGCGCCGCACCATCACGCACCCCCGCCCGCAGTTCCGCACCCAGGCGACGTACAAATCGATCGATGTAGGCTGCGCGCATTGACGGAATCGCATGGCGCGCGCCGGCATACAGCGCCATCGCGTCGTAGAGCAGCCAGCTGCCCCCGTTCTGATAGTCCCCACCAACCGTACCGGCCCCGCCATTCTCCACGGGGAACATTGTCGGCGGCATGAAATTGCCGTTGGCCTCGCTGATGACTTTGTAGCCGACAAACCGGCTGCTGGTGTCGTACACCTCAGCAAATGCGGCCAACGTCTGTTGCACGACCGCGTCGCTGAGGATCGGCTGGTTCCAGATAAACAACGACAGCGCCTCGCCGACCAGACTCGAGACAAGCACGCGATCGGTGCCCTCGTGCGCACGAAGGCGGCCATTCACCGTGAGCGCCGCATATTGTGCGCCGGCCAGATCGATCTGTGATTGCGGAACCGCGACGCCCAGGTCCTTCAGCGCGCGCAGGGTGACGACATACAGGCCCTGCATCGTCGCCGACACGGTCACCGATGCGGGTCCGCTCGTGCCAGTGGGATAGTAGGAATCCAGCCAAGCGTGTGAGGTGGAGAGGTACCGTCCATCCGCGCTCGCGTGCGCCTGCATCCAGGTGTAGGCCTGATTGAGAAATGCGTGATCGGTGACGGGCCGCCATCCCAGGCGCGCGGCGATCACGAACATGAAGTTGCTGTCGTCGTCGGGCAACGGAGTGCCCTGACCACCTGCGCCAAACCACGGTGTCCGGTTCGCGCCGGCATTGACGAGCAGTGTCGGCACTTGTCCGGTGTTCGCGTTGCTCGATGTCGCAAACGCCGAGACCAACGTCGCCAGTCGGCCGGCGTCATTGAGGCCGGCAAGTGTCCACGCCGAATCGCGCATCCATGTGCCTCCGCCATAGAACGGACTCGGCACCACCGCAAACGTTCCCGATGTGTAGTTGGAACAGATGGCCGGATTGTTGGTGCAGATCAGGCTCCACGCCGTCTGCTGCATCAGATTGCGGAACGCGCCGACGTCAAACGACAACGTGGCAGCCGCCGCGTGGACGCTGGTGACAAACTGCCCGCTCGTCTGGATGCCGCCCGAGGGCTGCGGAGGCAGCGGCGCGCCCCCGGTGTTGAAATCATCCGCAAAGTCCCCAATGCGGACGTTGTCGAACGAAACCGTTTCGCCGAAGGCCCCGCCGTTGAGTCCAGGCGCACCGGATGAAAACTGTGTCCACCCCGACTGTGTGCAGGTGGTCGCGGCGCTTTCACTTTGCGAGTCGAGCCAGATCTTGCCGGTCAAGGTGCCGTTGGCGATC
>JBKJTD010000371.1:0-2571 GCA_046590915.1 Vicinamibacterales bacterium | reverse complement strand
AAGGAACGAGAACGTTATGCGTCATCGAGTAGCACACCGAAAACTCGGTCGGACCACGGAACACCGGATCGCGATGCTCCGGAACCAGGCGTCTGACCTCATTAAGCACGGCCGCATAAAAACGACAGTGGCAAAGGGCAAGGAACTGCGCCCGTTTGTCGAGCGGCTGATCACGATCGCCAAGCGCAGCCTCACGGCTGAAGAAGGATCGATCAAACACGTGAACGCCCGTCGGCAGGTCGCGATCGACATCGTCGACAAAGCGGTCGTCAAGACGCTGTTTGCGGATATCGCGCCACGGTACGCCGATCGCAAGGGAGGCTACACGCGCCTGCTGCGCACGGGTTTCCGTCGTGGCGACAGCGCCGAGAAGGCCGAAATCGAACTGCTCGGCAGTGAGTTCGATCCGAACGCCAAGACCAAGGAGTCCGCGGAAGGTGAAGCCGCGGAGCCCAAGGCGAAGAAGACCGTTGGCGGTCGCATTCGTCAGGCGCTGGGCGGCACCCGGACCAAGAAGTCCGAGACCACGACCAAACCCAAGGTCGACAAGACCGCCAAGGGCGGCAAGCGCGTCACGACGCCGCGTAAAGCGGGCGGATCGTAAACACGGAGTCCAGAGGTCCTGGGGTCCGGGAGTTCGGGAACTTGAGGGCCCGGCGGCATCAGTCGCCGGGCCTTTCTTTTTTTCTGGACCCCTGGACCCTTGGACCCCTGTACTCCTGGACCTAAAATACCCCGATGTCTCTTCCGCCTCTTTCTGAATTCGTCGCCGCCCGCGCGCGGATGGTTCCGCATGTCAAACACACGCCGCTGCTGACATCCCGGGTGCTCTCGGAGGCGACCGGCTTTGACGTCCGTCTCAAGGCCGAACTCTTTCAGCGGACCGGGTCGTACAAGATTCGCGGGCCGCTCAACAAGTTCACGTTTCTGACCGAGGAAGAAAAGCGCCGCGGGGTGATTTGCTCCTCCGCCGGCAATCACGCGCAGGGCGTGGCACTCGCGGCGAAGATTCACGGCATTCGTGCGGTGGTCGCGATGGCGGAGAACGCGACGCCGTCGAAGATTGCCGCCACACGCGGATACGGTGCCGAAGTCGTTCTGCACGGCAGTATCTGGGATGAAGCCAACGAAAGAGCAAAGCAACTGGTCGCCGAACAAGGTCTCACGTACATTCATCCGTTCGACGATGACCAGTTGATCATGGGGCAGGGCACAGTCGGCCTGGAGATCGTGCAGGACTGGCCCGACGTTGATGTCATCGTCGTTCCCATCGGCGGCGGAGGACTCATCTCCGGCGTGGTGCAGGCGGCGAAGGCGCACAACCCGAAAATCAACGTGATCGGGGTGGAGTCGTCAGGCGCGCCAGGAATGCAGCGAAGTGTCGCCGAAGGGCACCTGGTCACCCTCGATAAAGTGGAGTGCATCATTGACGGCCTGCGAGTGAAACGCGTCGGCACCCGCAACTTTGAGATCGTCCGCCAGTATGTCGACGAGATCGTGTCGCTTCCCGACGAGCAGATCTTTGAGGCGGTCCTGTGGGTGATGCACTACGCGAAGCTCGTGCCTGAGGGCGCCGCCGCTGCGCCGGTTGCGGCGCTCCTGCAAGGGCTGGTCAAGGTTCCGGCTGGGTCCAGAGTCGTCTGTGTGCTCTCAGGAGGGAACGTGAATCTGGATCAGCTCAAGGGGCTTCGCTGGAATTAGTGCGCAGGGCGTAGCCTTCCGGCCCGCCGCCCAGGCTGCTGAAGTGATACCGTCTGCGGATGCGGCATGACCTGAACGAAGCGTGGCGGTTCCTTCGGGCCAACCGCGGGTTTGCGGCTGTCATCATCCTCACGCTCGGCCTGGCCATCGGGGTCAACTCCACCATCTTCAGCGTGCTTAATGGCGTCCTCCTGCGGCCATTGGACTATGCGGAGCCCGATCGGCTCGTCGTTGCCTGGGAGAGCAATCAGGCCCTCGGGCAGGATCGCGCGCAGGTGTCTTCGGCCACCTACCTCGACTGGCGGAACCAGACGTCCAGCTTCGAGAGCCTGGCTATCTGGCGATTCAAGGGATTCACACTGCAGACCGACGGCGAAGCGGAGCGGTTGACCACCGTTGACGTTTCGCCATTGCTGTTTGCCGTCCTGGGCGTGGATCCGGCTCACGGCCGCGTCTTCACATCTGAAGAGGAACGCCCAGGTGCACCCAAGACCGTTGTGCTGAGCCACGCGGCCTGGGCACGTCGGTTTGGCCTCGATCCCGGGGTGCTGGGCCGCACGCTGATGCTCGACGATGTGAGTTACGAGATCGTCGGAGTGATGCCGAAGACGTTTCAGTTTCCGGCCGGTAATACCGAGGTTGAATTGTGGGCGGCGCTCACGGTCAATCCGTCCGCATTGGCCTCGCGGCCCCACCGCACCTACAACAGCATCGGCCGACTCAACGCCGGCGTGTCCGTTCAACAGGCACAGGCGGACATGGATCGCATCGCCCGGACGATAGCGCGCGATCACCCGGACTCCAATGCCGGATGGGGTGTGGCACTGGTGCCTGCGCATGAGCAGGTGGTTGGCGACATCGGCAGCACGC
>JBKJTD010000266.1:0-10848 GCA_046590915.1 Vicinamibacterales bacterium | reverse complement strand
GCGCAACAGGTCCAGGTCCCCAGCGCGGGTGGGGTTGCCTTCAACCACTTCGCGCACGGCCTCCATGGCCATGCCCAGATCACGCGCGAATTCACCGGCGCGTTCGAGCCGATAGGCGTCACTGACCAGGTCGACGTAGTCGGTCGCATAGTCGTCGATGGCGGCCACCACGTCGCTCGCGTACCGCAGTTCAGCCTTCTCCAGGTTCAACTCGGCGGCTTCCAGGTCGTTGCGCATGCCGTTGGGTTGAAACAGAGGCTGGTTGTAGGCGATGAAATACCGGTTGTAGAAGGTGGTGTCCTGATCGTCGCCATCCACCTGCGTGTATCGATACACACGGTTGTTGAGCGACAGCACGCCGTTGGTGGGATACCCGAACAGAATGACCGGTTGCCGCACGGACAACTCGGCCTGAAAGCGTCGGGTGTCCTCGCGCACCAGTTCGTTGCGCTGCAGTGTGGAGTTCCACTTATTGTCGGAAATTTTCTGGAACTGGGGCGCGGAAATGTTCAACGACACACGCGATTTCATCCCCGCACGTTCGGCACTGAGCAGGCTCCGGGTGCGCTCCACTTCCAGTTGGAGGTGGCGCACCCGATAACTGTCACGCAGCCCCAGCTCGACCATCCGATCCAGCGTCAGGTCCACCGGAGCGGCCTGGCCCGGCATCATGACCTGAGCCACGGCGGCGGCAGGCGCGTACAGGAGCGCCGCGACGATCATCACCAATGCCTTCGTCAGATGCATCCGTCCATTGTAGGACAGCACTTTCGTCCGACTACTTCAGAATCGGGTATGGGTCGATCGGGGTCCCCTGCCACCATCGTTTGGCATCGGTCAGCTCGAAGATCGCGAAGTGCAGGTGGGGCGTGTCTTTAGGCGCGTTGCCGGACACGCCGACAAAGCCGATCGTCTGGCCTCGCGTGACCTTGGCGCCATCCTTCAGTCCAGGTGCATAGGCGTCGAGGTGGGCGTAGTAGTAGGCGTAGCGGTCGGTGGGATCAAACTGGTAGATGGTGATGCCGCCGGCGTCGCTGAGAAACAGCTTGGCAATGGTGCCGTCCTCAACGGCGACCACCGGCGTGCCGGTCGGCGCCAGGATGTCTATCGCTTCGTGCTTGCGTGATCCGCCGCGCGCTTCATCGAACATCCCTCGCAGCGCTTCTCGACGCGTCCCCAATACCGGCACCTCCAAGCGACGGTCCACGAGGTCGGCCATCGGCGCCGCGCGCATGACGGCTGGTGGCTCGGGCGGCGGCAATGGATCGGGCACCACGACAGGCCGCGCGGGTGGGTTGTCTGTCATCATCGGCGCGCCCTCCACCGTCTGGAGAGTGGACGCGTCGTCGATGACGGTATTGGCCTGGCGATCCCACCACGTCCCAAGGATCCCGACAAGCAAGGCCCCGAGCAGGAATCCGATCGCGCCGCTGGTGGTGGCGAGACGGACGTCGGGGCTCACTGGATTCATTCGACGAACCGGACCTTGGTGCCCTTCTTGACCATGGCAGCCAGTTTAACCACATCCCAGTTGGTCAGCCGGACACATCCGTTGGAACTCGTGTGGCCGATCTTCCCGGGTTCAGGAGTGCCGTGAAGCCCGTAGTGCTCCTTCGTCAGGTCGATCCACACCGAACCCACGGGGTTGTTGGGTCCAGGAGCCAACGTGGCCTTCTCGTGTTTCGGGTCCGACTTCTTGAACAACTCGGGGTTGTAGTTGAACGGGGGGTTGGGCGCGACAGCGGTCACGGCCCAGTCGCCAATGGGGAGCGGATCAAGCTCGCTGCCGCTCGTCACCGGGGCATACATCACGAGTTTACCGGCGGGCGTGTATACGCGCAGGCTCGACTCGCTCTTGGACACGATGATGGTCAGGTCACCAGAGGCGTCCGCCACCGGGGCCTTGGGGTCTGCTGCGGGCTTGGCGCCTGCTGGGGCCGCCGGTTTGTCGGCAGCAGGGGCCGCGGGCTTGTCGCGAGCGGGGACCGCGCGGTCGACATTCGGAACTTTGATTGTGGCCCCTGCCGCAAACTTGACGCCGGGGTTGAGCTTGGTCAGCAGCTCGGGCGCCGTGTGGAATTTCTCTCCGAGCGACTCCATCATCGACGTAAAACCCAGCGACTTCAGCTTGGCTTTGTCCATCATGTCCTCGGGGATCTCCACGAACGGTCCGGCCACATCCTCCGCGGTCAGCGTGTAGTCTTCGAGGGTCTCGCCAGCAGCATCCGGAGCCGCCTTGTGAATCTCCATGTGGGCCGCAAGTGCCTTCTTGGTGTTCGCACCGTCGACGCCGTCAATTTCGCCAATCGAGAACCCGGCACGCGTGAGCTGCACCTGCAGGTCGAGCACTGCGTTGCCAGAGGCCTTGGTGGCCGCTGCGGGTGATGGCTTCGCTGGGGCCTGGGTCGACGCCGGTGCCGGCTTGGCCTGCGCGAAGAGGGTTGCCGATGAGGCCACGAGCACTGCCGCACAGACGCCGAAAATGGTGTGGTTCTTCATGTGACCCACTTTAGACGGCGTACGGCACGGGGGACTGTGCGCAACTGCACAGCCCCGACGTCATTTTTTCCGGTTTTTCTGGTCTTGCACAAAGATGCTGATCACCAGCCAGAAGCCGCCGGCGGCCGCGGCAAGGAAACACACCATCGCGAGGCCCGGATAGCCCCAGAGCGTAAACGTCGTGCGCACCTGCATGAGCACTGACGCCCCGATGATCAACGCCGCGAGGACGAGCCCCGTGGTGATGCGATTGGCGATTTTTTCGAACGCCTCCATCACCAACGTCGCGTCGGTCGTGCGCACCTTGACTTCGATTTCCTTGTTGACCACTGCGTCCATGATGGCGTTCAATCGCGCAGGCAGCGCGCCGACAAACTCCTTCATCTCGATGAGCGATCGGAAGGCACTGCCCTGCGTGGCTTCTTTTCTCACCCGCTGCGACATCAACTCGGCCACGTTGCGCTGGATCGAGGCGGGCGGATCAAACGCGGGATCGAGCAGTTTGCCAATCTGGTCGAGCTGCAGCAGCGTCTTGCCCAGGAGCGTCAACTCGCTGGGGACGTAGAGTCCAAGCTCGGCTGCCGTCGTGCTGACTTCAAGCACTGACACGCCGACATTGATGTTCTGCAGGCGTTGTCCCTGCTGGGCCGCCATCTGCTGCGTGATGCGCCGGCGGAACTCGACCTGATCAAAATTCTCGGTGGTTTCGCTGATGCCAATCACCACATTCGCGGCGTCGTCTCCATTGCCCTCACTCATCGCCAGGAGAAGCTTCAGGAGGTTGACCTGCATGGTTGGCGCCACGTGGCCAACCATGCCGAGGTCGAGCAAGGCCACGCGGTGGTCTGCCGTGAGAAACACGTTGCCGGGGTGAGGATCGGCGTGGAACAAGCCGTCGACCAGCACCTGCTGCAGATACGCCTTGAAGAGTGACTCAGCCAGGGACTCGCCGTCGATATCGAGTCGCGCAATCGGTGACAACGCCGTGATTTTGACGCCATCCACATGCGCCATGGTCAGCACGGACTTCGTGCAGTAGTCGGCGACCGGTTGCGGCACCTCAATCAGCGGAAACTCACGGAGGTTGCGACCCACAGCGACGAGATTTTTGGCCTCGAGCTCGTAGTTCAGTTCGCGCTGGATCGTGACGCGAAACTCCTCCATGATGCGGCCGAAGCGATAGCGGCGCCCGACGTCCGTATGCGCATCAAGCAGGGCCGCAATCTGCGTGAGGACCTCAAAGTCCTCGGCAATCTGCGCGCGAATGTTCGGCCGCTGAACCTTCACGACGACCCTGCGCCCGTCACGCAGGGCCGCGCGGTGCACCTGCCCGAGCGACGCGGCGGCAATCGGTTCCGGGTCGAACTCCGAGAAGGCTTTCGAAATGCGCACGCCCAGTTCGGTCGAGACAATCTCCTCGACCTCGGCGTAGGAGAATGGCTCAACGCTGTCGTGGAGCCGCGAGAGTGCCTGCAGATACGCGGGCGGCAACAGGTCCGGCCGGCCCGACAGCACTTGTCCCAGCTTCACATACGTCGGCCCCATCGCCTCCAGGTCCTTGGCGAGTTGCTCGGGCAAGGCGTCGTCCTGCTCTACCTCCGGTGCCTTCGGGACCTCAAAGCCGTCCTCGATACCCATGCCGCGCGCCACGTCGGTGCGACCGTATTTCCAGAGCAGCAGAGCGATGGCTTTATAACGCGACAGATGTGCAGCTGAGAGTTTCACAACCCAAGACTGCCAGACGATCGCGCAAAGGACCTGCACCGTTCGACACAGGGCAGGGAGGGTTCACAACGAGACGTGGAGGGGTGGAGCGAAGAAACCGATCCCGATCACGGCAATCAATGCCCGCCGCCCATTTGGACGACAGACACTGGCACGACCACCTTGAACCCAGCCCCTCGCCGACATAAGCTCCCACCGGAGGCCCCATGGAACGCAAGACGGCTGCTGACTTCGACCCCGATCTTCTCATCCTGTTTGATGCCTACGTGCACGGGCACATTGACCGGCGTGGGTTTCTTGACCGCGCCACCAAGTTTGCGATTGGCGGCGTGACTGCGGGGATGTTGCTTGATTCGCTGAGCCCGAACTTCGCGGCGGCGCAGCAGGTCAAGAAGGATGACCCGCGCATCAAGGCCGAATACGTCGAATACCCGTCGCCGCAGGGAACGGGCACCATGAAGGGCTACCTGGTGCGCCCGGCAAAGGCGGCCGGCAAATTACCGGGAATCATCGTCGTCCACGAAAATCGCGGGTTGAATCCGCACATCGAAGACATCGCGCGCCGGCTCGCGCTGGACAACTTCATCGCGTTTGCGCCCGATGCACTGACGCCACTGGGCGGCTACCCCGCCGGCGGTGAGGACGAAGCGCGCACGCTGTTCCCGCAGCTTGATCAGACCAAGACGCGCGAAGATATGGTGGCCGCGGTCGCTTTCCTGCAGAAACACGCGGAATCAACAGGTCGCGTGGGCGCAGTGGGCTTCTGTTACGGCGGCTCCATCGTCAAGATGCTGGCCGCCCGTGTACCGGATCTCGCGGCCTCAGTGCCTTTCTACGGCACTGGCGACCCTACGCAAGCGGCGACGATCAAAGCACCGTTGCAGATTCATTACGCCAGCACCGACACGCGCATTGTCGACGCCTGGCCCGCATACGAGGCCGCACTCAAGGCCGCCGGCGTCACCTACGAAATGCACATGTACGAAGGCGCGCAGCACGGGTTCAACAACGACACCACGCCGCGCTACGACGAAAAAGCCGCGAAGCTCGCGTGGACCCGCACAGTGGACTTCTTCAACAAACACGTCCGGCGTTGAATTAATGAGGCAATGAGGCAACGAGGAAATGAATGCAGCGTGACGCGACGCTCTTCATTGGCCCATTGCCCCATTGGCCCATTGCCAACGTCAAGCCGTCACCTGACGGCAAACGACCGCCGGGACCTGACCTGCAGACCGCGGCGTGTGGCGCGCACCTCGATGTTCGCGGACCTGCCGTCGGTGACCGTGGGCACAAATCCCAGTAGGTACTGTGAGTGCAGTTCCTCGGCGATCCGCGTGAAGGCGGGTGTGAGGGACTCGCCATCCTTCATGCGGAACAACTCGCCGCCGGTGTTCCTCGCGAGGGTGCGCAAGTCACCGTCCCGGCGCCGGCCATTGGCTTCGACGCCGACGGCATACACCATCACGCCGTTCTGTTCGGCACGCGACGCCACGTCCTTCACCGTCGCACCAGTGGCGGACTGTGCAGGCTGACAGGAGCTCGACTCTGATGCCGGGATGTTCATCGGGGGAAAGTCGGTATTCACGCCGTCAGAGAAAATCAGAATCGCCCTTCGTCCCGGCTCGTGCTGCATCGCCTGGAACGCACGATCAATGCTCTCCCAGATCGGTGAGCCCCAATCCACCCTGGCCGGGCCCTGCACCGATTGACGAAGTTGCGCCATGTCCCCGGTCAGCGGGACACAATCCCATGTCAGCGACCCCAGTGACACACGATCACCGGGCAGCAGTGCGTCGAAGAATCCGCTCGCCGCCGCAGTGACGTCAGCGGCTCTGCTGGCCAGACTGCCGCTGCGATCGACAAGCATCGCCAGGGTGATCGGCTGAATGTCATTGGAGAACGACACAATCGGGCGCGCCTTGCCGTTCTCGCGCACCTCGAAGTCCTCCTTGGTCAGCCCCTTGACGAGATTGCCCTCACCATCACGAACAGTCGCATACACGGCGACCAGGTCGGACGAGGCCTTGAAGGTGACCTGTTGTGCCTGCACCACCAGACCGGCGAGGGCGGTGACCAGGGCTGTGGCGGCGGCGAAACTCGACATGTGGGAAGTCATTCAGGCATTGTGCACCCGCACAAGACCCGTCGGGTGTTCACTTCGGAATCGTCGCCAGAATGTCGCGCCAGCTGAACTTCTCGCCCTTTCCACGGACGTAGTAGTCCATCCACGCCATCTCGCTCATGGATTTGAGCAACTGGTTGCGCGCATCCGGGATGCCGTGCGTGTTCCCGGGATACATGAAGAGTTCCGTCGGCACCCCGATCTGCTTGAGCGCCATGTGCAGTTCCACCGACTGCGGACTGGGCACACGCGGGTCCCCTTCCACGACGTGAATCATGGTCGGCGTCTTCGCGTTCCGGATGTATTTGAGAGGCGACTGGTTCCAGTACGCGTCGTGGTCGTCATACGGCAACTTGTCGCCCAGATAAAACTGGCGATTGCGCTGCACGTCACTCTGCGCATACATCGAGATCCAGTTCGACGTGCCGGCGCCTGAGCTGATCGCCTTGAACCGATCGGTCTGCGTGAGAATCCAGTTGGACCAGTGCCCCCCGGCGCTCCAGCCGAGCACGCCCATGCGGTCGCCATCCACCAACCCCTGTGCGATCAGCTGATCGACACCCGTCATGATGTCCTCATACCCGGTGCGGAAGTAGTCACCGACGATGTCGGTTTTGTGCTTGAAGCCGTAGTTGGTGGACCCGCGATAGTTGGGACGCAGCACTACATACCCGGCACCGGCATACACCTGCGCGCCGTAGCCGCCGTTGAAGTTCAGGATGTCGGCCGACGCCGGACCGCCGTGAATGGCGACGATCAACGGATATCGCTGCCCCGCCTGATACCCGACGGGTTTGTGCAGCACTCCGCCCACCTTCGTGCCGTCCTTCGACGTCCACGTGATCTCCTCCTGACTGCCGAGTGCAAAGCCGCGCACCTGTGGATTGGTGTCGGTCAGCTGCTTCCAACTGGCGCGGGTTGCGACGCTGTCGAGCGAAGCCGTGGTGAAGACGGTGCTCGGCGTCGTGCCGTCGGCATACGAGATCAAGACGCTCCCACTGTCATCGTCGCGCTCCACGGACACCGAGGCAGACTCGCGCGTGACTTGCCGAATCTCGTTCTGCGACACCTCCAGCGCAAACAGTTGCGTCGTCGCCTTCAGACCGGTGTTGAAGTAGATCGTCTTACTGTCAGGTGACCAGAACCCGGCGTTGAGGTCACCGTCAAAGCCACCGTCCAACTTCTTGAACGGCTTGCCGCGATCGGCCACCGCGCGCAAATAGATGCGGCCGTTGGTCATCGAGTACCGCGTGGTGTCGTCCGGACCACCGAAGGCCAGCCATCGACCGTCGGGGGAAAAGCTCGGACCGGACTCGCCCACCTCCACGTTGTTGGTCAGGCGTTCGATGTCGCCACTTGCGGCGTCCAGCAGATACAGGTCGCTGTACATGTTTTCCGAGGTGATGTTCCGCTCGTATCGTTTGGCGGACCCGCCGCGAAACGCCACCCACTTGCCATCGTCGCTGATCGTGATGCCCGACACCGAATACGCGCCTTCCGGTGAAAGCCGTTTGGCCGCCACCGGAGCGAGATCGAGAGTCCACAGCCCCATCAGCGGGGTCTCAGCGTTCCTGATGTTCACTGTGAATCGTGCATCGCGACGAGCTTTCTCATCGGCGTCGGCACGATCGGCGGTCGTGAAGTAGATGCGGTCGCCGGCTCGTGCGAGCGTCCAGGCTTCAATGCCGGCGGGCTGACGCGTGAGCGTTTCTGCGGCACCGTTGGGCTGAACCCCGACGGCTCCGACAACTGCCGGTTTGTCGGTGCTGATCCTGAAGAGCTGGCGGGTCTCTGCGCGCCCGGCACGGTAGTAGATCCACCGACCATCCCGGCTTATGGAAAAGTCCGAGACGTCGTCTTGGGCATCAGTGAGGCGCTGCGCTTCTCCACCATCGGGCCGCATCCGATACAACTGCGTCTGCGTGGCGGCGGTCGTCGGCGCTTCGCGATTGGAGAGGAAGAAGAACGACCGACCGTCGCGCGCCCATGCGGGTGCGGTCTCGTTCTTCTCGGTCGTGAACGTCATCTGTCTGGTGGATGGCAGCCCTTCGGTCGTCGACACGAGGAAGAGATCCGACTGCCGACGCGCCTCTTTCCAGTCCGGAAACGAGACCGTGTACAGCATCCACTTGCCGTCAGGGCTCGGCGTGGGTGCGCCCTGCTGATTCATCAGTTGCATGTCGAGAAAGGTCATCGGGCGCGGCGTCGCAGGCTGAGTCTGCGCGGCCAATCCAAACGCCGACGCGAACCATACAGCCAGAACGCCGGACATGACGAGACGGGTGCGAAGACACAGATGGGGTTTGGTCATGGTGGCGCAGTGTAACGCTTCCGGTGAACTGTTCGCGAAGTAGCAGCCGGGGTGCTAGTCACACGGCGTCGGCCGCAGCACCTGGTTCTGCGAGAAGATTGGGGCATGGCGTTTTTTCTGACGATCCTGCTTCTGGCTCAAACTGCCGCGACCACCCAGGCCCCGTCGCTCTCGCCGATCGGCTATTGGCAGACCGTCAGTGATGTCACCGGCAAGCCTCAAAGCCTCGTGCAGATCTACGACAGCAACGGCAGGCTGTTTGCTCGTGTGCACAAGGTGCTGGTCACCGAGGGTGTGCCGGCCACTTGCGTGAAGTGTCGCGACGACCGGAAGGACAAGCCGCTTGTCGGATTGATCCTCATGCGCAACATGCGCAACGCCGGCGACGACTATCGTGACGGCGACATCCTCGATCCTGAGTCGGGCAAGGTCTACCGGTGCCGGATGACGCTGGATGTGACCGGACAGCGGCTCACGGTTCGCGGATACGTCGGCATCTCGCTATTTGGGCGGTCGCAAGTCTGGCACCGCGTGTCCGGCCAGGACTAGACCGAGCGGCGACGGCCGTGAACATCGCATGGACTTGCACATCGCGGAGCGGGATAATCGAGCCGCATGCTAAAGCCTGTCGCCATTGTCACTAGCCTTCTCCTTTGTCTCCTCGTGATTGTTACCGGCACACGGCCGATCACGGCGGACGCGCCATCCCAGGGACCCACCGACCTCAACACGTTCTTCAAGCCCGTGAAATGGCGGTCGATTGGCCCGTTCCGGGGCGGCCGATCAGTTGCCGCGACGGGTGTCATCGGCGAGACCAAGACCTACTACATGGGTACGACCGGCGGCGGCGTCTGGAAGACGGTCGACAAGGGCATCACGTGGAAGAACATTTCGGACGGGTTCTTCACGACCGGATCGGTGGGTGCCATCGCGGTTGCCGCAAGCGATCCCAACGTGGTCTACGTCGGCATGGGCGAACACGCGGTCCGCGGCGTCATGACGCACCACGGCGACGGCGTGTATCGGTCGACCGACGCAGGCAAGACGTGGAAGAAAGTCGGCCTCGCTGCCACCCAACACATCTCGCGCATCCTTGTGCACCCCACCAATCCCGACATTGTCTGGGTCGCGGCGCAGGGGGCCCTGTACGGCTCCAGCGAAGAACGTGGCGTGTTCAAGTCCTCAGACGGCGGCACCACCTGGAAGAAGGTGCTCTACCGCGACGAACGCACCGGCGCGTCCGAATTGGCCATGGACGCACCGGCGCGTCCGAATTGGCCATGGACGCTTCAAATCCACGGATTCTCTACGCGACGATGTGGGAGTACGGGCGTCTCCCATGGAAGGTCATCAGCGGAGGTCCCGGCGGTGGACTCTACAAATCCACCGACAGTGGCGAGACCTGGGAGCAGCTCAAAGAAGGACTCCCAACCGAGATGGGCAAGATGGCCGTCGCGGTCAGCCGGGTCAATCCCGACAAGGTCTTCGCGCTCATCGAGAGCGATTCGATGAAGGACGAACGCGGGCTGTACGTCTCGACCAACGCCGGAAAGAGTTGGAAGCAGGTCTCCAGCGACCCGCGCCTGGTGCAACGCGCGTGGTACTACATCGAACTCTTCCTCGACACAAAAGACGATGACACGATCTATGTGCTCAGCGCGCCGTTTCTCCGATCAGATGATGGCGGACGGACGTGGGCGCCGATTGCCGGCACACCGCACGGCGACTTCCACGACATGTGGATCAACCCGAGCGACCCGGCCAACTACATCCTTGCCAATGACGGCGGCGCGGCGATCACCTTCGACAAGGGGCAGAGCTGGAGTTCACAGGACAACATGCCGACGGCGCAGCTTTATCGCATCAGCGTCGACAACCAGTTCCCGTATCGCATCTACGCCGGCCAGCAGGACAACTCGTCACTGGTGATTGCGAGCCGCGAGCTTGGCAGCAGCGGAGTCACCACCAACGCCTGGCGGGCATCAGCCGGGGGCGAGAGCGCGTTCCTCGCCTTTGATCCGGACAACCCGAAGCTCGTGCTCGGCGGCAGCTATCAGGGCACCATCGAAGTGCTCGACACCACCGCCTCTGGCGGCACCAACATCATGTCCGCGCCCATTCAGTATCTCGGGATGGACGCGCAGGACATGAAATACCGCTACAACTGGAACGCGCCGATCATCTGGAG
>JBKJTD010000397.1:0-5516 GCA_046590915.1 Vicinamibacterales bacterium | reverse complement strand
CCAGCGCGGTTCGGTGGCGATGAAGACGATCAACGCCGCAAATCCCATCAACTTGAGGGTGGGCGCGCGGTCCCACCCGAGATTGATGGTCTTGAAACTGCGGAAGCGAATCGTGCTCACCATCAGAATCGCAGGGATCACAACGACGGCGATGGCGGCCATTGCCTGGAACTTGCCCACCAGAGGAAAGGGGTAGAAGAAGATCGTCGCGGCTGGGACGCCCGCCGCCGCAGGGCTGGGCATCCCGATGAAGTAGCGCTTGTCGGTTTGCTGGCCTGTCTGGATGTTGAAGCGCGCCAGGCGAATCGCGGCGGCCGTCACATACAAAAACCCGGCGGCCCACCCCCATCGTCCCAGTTCCGACAGTCCCCATGCGTAGGCCAGCACCGCGGGAGCCAGGCCAAACGACACCATGTCGGCGAGGGAGTCAAACTCGACGCCAAACGCACTCGTCGTGCCTGTCATGCGCGCAATGCGGCCATCGAGCAGATCGAGCACCACGGCGACACCGATAAAGGGCGCGGCGGTGACCAGGTCGCCGCGCATCGCGTACATCACGCAGGCATACCCGCAGAACAGGTTGCCCACCGTGATCAGGCTCGGCAGCAGATACATGCCGCGCCTGACTTTCTTGTCGGTCGCTCTCATCCGGCCTATTCTGCCACGGGTGTGGCGAGCAACCGCGCCAGGACCGTCTTCGCTGCCACGACGTGTTCTCCCTTGGCCACCGCGATCGAAGCGGTCATCGGCACAAACACATCCATCCTCGACCCGAACTTCATCAATCCCAGGTGGTCCCCGGCCCTGACCACATCGCCAGGCGAGAGTCGACACACCACGCGTCGCGCCAAGAGTCCAACCACCTGGCGCGCCACGATGGGAGTGCCGTCGTGGTCGAACCAGATCTCGGACCGTTCATTTTTTGAGGACTCGGGCTTGTACGCCGGCAAAAAACTTCCGGGATGGTAGGCCACGTGTGTCACGGTTCCCGAGACGGGGGTGCGGTTGATGTGTACGTCCAGGACGCTGAGAAAAATGGTGATTTGCTGCCAAGACCGCACAACCCCGTTGGGATCACTCGGCAGGTCGGTCAGGTCGGCCGGGCCCGTGTACATCACGCGGCCGTCGGCCGGCGATAACACGAGCGTGGAATCCTGAGACGCCGTGCGATCGGGGTCGCGGAAAAACAGGGCAATGCCCACCGGCAGCAGCAGCGCCACACCGGCAACGACTGGGAGCCCCGCCCACCACAGCAGCACCGAGGGAAGACTGGCGAGCAGGACAAAGGGCACCGCGGCGCGATCAATACGCATGCAACTCCACTCACATGGCGCCCCAGGAAATCGCGCACGGGCGTGTCCCATGCGTGATCTCCGTGGCGCAAAGACCTACTGTGAAGAGTGTAATCGCAGGGCCGCCATTCGGTCCTTCAGGGCCAGCTTTTGTTTCTTGAGTGCGACTTCCTTCAGATGCAGTGCCTGCGGGAGATACGGTAATGCGTGGAGGTGTTGCAGTTCGACCTCAAGCGAGTGATGCGCATGGGCCAGTTGTTCGTACAGTGGGACTACCGGATCGTCAGCCATGCCGGCCTCCTTACCGAGAATATCGGGGAACATACCACTGGCCGGCAGCGCCTGCAAGCCAACTCGACGCCGTGGTTCCAGCCTCAGCGTGCGCCGCGCCGCATACTCTCGACGAATGCGTCGAAGGCGTCCCACGACGCATCAAATCGCTGAGCATCTTCGGGCGTGATCTTGTAGGACTCGTTGGTCCAGAATTCGTCGAACTGCGCATCGCTCCAGCCCAGCGTCTCCGCAAAAGCGCGCTGAAACTCCCCGCTGACTTCGCGGTCAGATCCGCCCGCGTTCTGCGCGGCCTGACCGGCGGCCAGCCCCGCATCCCACGCGTTGTTCCACATCATTCCATACAGCGCCGCCGCCACCGAAGACGGATGCGTCACGCCGCCACTCGCGCTGTACAGATTCCGCAGGCTTTCCAAGAGTTCGATCATCTCGTCGTCTCCTCCGCTGCCGTCGAGTGGTGCCATACCGCCTCGAGGGTCATCCACGCCGCCGCGTTCACAAGCCGTGCCTCTCGGGCCGCCATCACCGCCAGTTGCCCCCTCGGTCGCGCATTGGCTGGACGCCCGCCCAGGAGTGCCGCGCGGATCATCGCCACACGCACGCGGAACGTCCGCGAGTGCGCCAGCATTCGCCGCGCTCGATCGAAATCGATGACCACGACAACCGCGACGACCGCCAGAAACAGCCACGGCGTCAGTCGGCCGTTGCCAAACCACAACGCCGCCTCTGACCCTGTGTTGACGCGATGATTGGCCAGGACATGTTCCAGCGTGACCCAACCGATCGGCACCAGAAGTGCGACGCGCGCCAGCGCTGGCGGCGCCAGACCGATCGCCGCATGGCGGCGCGCCGCGCGCGCGAGACCGATGCCGGCGGCTGCCATGCCGGTGGCCGCGGCGTGGCCGACAAATCCTGTCACGCCCCAGGCGCCCGGCACCAGCCAGGACGGACCGTACTGCCGCGCCATGTCCCGCAGGATGCCCGCATCGTGCCGCACCAGTTGCGCGTTCTCCACCATCGCAAAGCCGGCGCCGGCCGCACAGCCGAGCAGCAACCAATCCGACGGGTTGAGTTCCAGCTTCGTGCGGCGACGGTACAGTGCGGCCGCGATAAACACGGGGACAAGTTTGAGCAGTTCCTCGATCACCGGCACCACGGCCCAGCTGCCTAACTCCGACACCGACACGTCCAGTCCTGCCTTGGCGAGCGTCCAGCCAACCAGAATCATCAACGGCGCGACCAGACCGATCCCGAGTGAGAGCGCAAAGATCGTCTCGCTCCATGTCACCGTGCGCGTGGCCAGCGTCAGCGTCAGCATGACCAGCACGAACCACCCCTCACGCAAGACGGGCCCGGGCGCGTCAACAAACAACCAGCCCACAGACAACGCGATCGGGCTGAGCACGAGCAGGCGGCGCATGGTCGATGTCATGAGGGGTTGGACCGACCTGACGGAGCGAAGGTAAAAGGTTGTGCGACGGCGAGATTGCGTCTCCAAAGGATCAAGGCGTCCTCCTGCGGTTGTTCATAATAGTTGAGCCGCACGGCTTCAACCACAAAGCCCAGACTCGTGTACAACGCCACAGCAGGTGTGTTCGATCGGCGCACTTCAAGAGTCGCGGCCAACGCGCCCTCCGAGGTTGCCGCTGCGAAGACCGCCGCCAACAACGTGCGGGCGAGCCCCTGCCGACGCAGAGGCGGAGTGATCGCCAGGCTGTTGATGTGGAGTTCGCCTGCGACGATCCAGCAGGCACAAAACCCCAGTAGACGGGCGCCCTCCGCTTCGAGCAAATAGAGGCGCGCCACCGGATTCTCGCGCAGCTCCCAGGCGATGGCGTCAATGCTCCATGGCCGGATGAACGACTCGGCTTGCAGGGCCGCCACTGCCGTCAGTGGCTCGTCTGCGGTGGCTCGTCTGACGCGGGGCTCCGGAGTCATTGGTTGGAATGCGGCCCCTGCGCGGCGCGGCGCTCCCGGGCCAATTCCACATCGGGTCTGCGCACGTAGACCGGGCGCAACGCGTGCGGACTGGCAACAGGCCACGCGGAACCGGCGGCCAGTCGCGCAGCACTGACGGCCAACGGCTCCAGGGCGTCGACGACATCGTCCGCTCCTGCCGCGCGCCATACGTCTGCATACCGTACCGCGCCGTTCCCGACGACCGACACCCGGTTGGCGCTGCGATCGAGGGTCTCGACCACGCCCGGCCCAGGCACACCAACCGAGGCCTCGCCGACGACGCGCATGACGTGACCATCCCACACAAACGCCGCCGTGAACACTTCGCCGCGCATACCATCCAGGCAGGCCACGACGGTCTGCGGCCGCGCGTCGGCCGTGCGTGCGCGCCACCCTTCCGCAATCGCGTCAAGCGTGGACACAGCAGCCACCTCGAGACCGCGCGTGACGGCAAGGCCCTGCACGCAGGCCATCCCGATGCGGACGCCAGTGAACGAACCCGGGCCACAGACCACGGCCAGTCGGTCCACATCCCCCAACGACAGGCCGTTGGCCGCCAGATAGTCGACAAGCACCATCGGCAAACGGGCGGCATGGGGCGTGCTCGTGTCCCCGATTTGCCCGACGACGACGTCGGCGCGCCACAACGCGAGACTGCCCGCCGGAGTAACCGTTTCAAGCGCCAGGACAACCATGGCTGAATGTTATACTCGCCGCAGTCAGCCGCACTGCTTCCCTGTGACAACCGCACCCGTGCCACCGGCCACAACACCGGCCATGCGCCAGTATCTCGACGCGAAACGGCAACACCGCGACGCGATCGTGTTGTTCCGCATGGGCGACTTCTACGAAATGTTCTTCGAGGACGCGATCGTCGCCTCGCGGGTGCTTGAGCTCACGCTTACCTCCCGCGCCAAGGACTCCACCGGCACAGCTATTCCGATGTGCGGCATGCCGTACCACGCGGTGGACGGCTACCTGGCTCGCCTCGTGAAACACGGCTACCGCGTTGCCATGTGCGAGCAGGTGGAGGATCCGAAAAAGGCGAAGGGGCTGGTCAAGCGCGAAGTGACGCGTGTGGTCTCCCCCGGCACCTTTACCGATGCAGGGTACCTGGACGCACGCGAGCCGGCATTTCTTGCCGCCATCACCCGCCTGAATGCGACCACTGTGGGGCTCGCCATCATCGACGTCTCCACCGGTGAGTTTTCGTCGGCGGAGTTTACCGGCACTGGGGCAGACGCCGCCGTCGCCGCAGAGATCGCGGTCCTCCGGCCCAAAGAACTGCTCATTGCCGACGAGGCCCATCCCGACGTGTGGGTGCCGCCGCTGGTTGCGCCGCGGATTACGCGACTGGAGGCCTGGTCGTTCGATCCCGCCCGCGCACGCGAACTGCTGCTCGACCAGCTCCGCACCGCCTCCCTGGCAGGTTTTGGCCTGGAGGATGCTCCTGCCGCCACTGCCGCTGCCGGCGCGATCGTCAGTTATCTGCGCGACACACAGCGCGTGGATCTCGCACACGTGCGCGACATCACACGCCGGGTCGCCACCGAGGCGTTGCTGATTGACCCAGTGACACTCCGGCACCTCAACGTCATTGAAGGTGTGGATGGCGGACGCGCGGGTTCACTCCTTGATGAACTCGACCGCACGGTGACGTCGATGGGCGGACGCTTGATGCGCTCCTGGCTCATCCGTCCGTTGGTGGCCCTGGCGCGCATTCAAGATCGGCTCGACGCGGTGGAGGATTTCGCGTTTCGTTCCACAGAGCGCAGCAAAATCCGGGAACTGCTCAAGGGCATGCACGACCTCGAGCGGCTGGTCGCGCGTGCTTCACTCGGCACGGCGAGCCCTCGCGATCTCGTCGCCCTCGGCCAGTCGTTGACCCTGCTGCCCCGCCTTCGCACGATCCTTGGCGATCTGCAGGCCCCGCTCGTGCGCAGCCTGCTCGGCAAGGTCATCCACCTCGGCGAG
>JBKJTD010000320.1:0-3050 GCA_046590915.1 Vicinamibacterales bacterium | reverse complement strand
TGAGGGAGAGCACGCCGAGGATGTTCTCTTGTGTGGCCGCAACGGCGTGCGCGCCGGAGAAACACTCACGCAGCGCGTAGAGCGGGCTGGTGCCGATGTCGCCGTAGACGACACCGAGGGCGGCAATGGTCAAGGGTGCGAGCGGGCGGGCCGCCGAGTGAGCATCAGACACGAAACCTCCAATGCGCCGACGGAGTTAGCTGACGGGCTCGAGGTTGGAAGTCCTCTACCGGAATCGGGTCCGGATGCGCCCCAGTAACCTGGGTCCTCCGTGACGTCCCTTTGTGTGGGGCGTGCTAGGCGTCTTGGCGAGTATGCGCGATTTCAGTCGGCAGCGTCTACGACCCGGACGGCAGCGATGTCAGGCCGCCGTCGCCGCAGCGCGACGCCCGCGCTGCAGGAACGCCAGCACCCCTCGCTCAAGTCGCGACTCGGGCACGCGTGGCAGCCCGCCGTCGAGATACGTCTCGATCACGGCCGGGTGAATGTAGCTGTTGCGACAGACCGCGCGGGTGTTTCCAAGCAGGCCCGCAACAGCCGTGACAGCGGTGGCCACCTGCCGCTCACCCGAGGTCTTTGACGTTGGAGGCGGAAGCAGTTGCAGCGCGCGATAGGCGAGCATGGTCCCCGCCCACGTGCGGAAGTCCTTGGCAGTAAAATTTTTACCCATCGTCTCGCGCAGGTATGTATTGACGTCGCCGGAGTCGACGTCACGCACGACTCCGTCAGCATCTTCATATTGAAACAGCCGGCTGCCCGGCAGATCCTGACACCGACGGATCAGCTTCGCCAGTCGCCTGTCGTCCAGATTGACGTCGTGTGTCTTGCCGCTCTTGCCCCGAAAGTGGAAGCGCACGTGCATGCCCTTGATCTGGGCATGCTGATCCTGCATCGTGGTCAACCCGTAGGACGCGTTGTGCCTGGCGTACTCGTCGTTGCCGACGCGGATGAGCGTGCGTTGCAGGAGCATGCATACGAGCGCAAGGACCTTCCGTTTCGGAAGGCCACGCAGCGCGAGGTCTTCTTCCACCTGACGCCGGAACGCAGGCAGGCTCGCGGCAAACGCGGCCATCTGTTCGAATTTCGTCAGACTGCGACAGGTCGTCCATTCGGCGTGATAGCGGTACTGTTTGCGCCCACGCGCGTCACGCCCGGTGGCTTGAAGATGCCCGTTGGGAGAGGAGCATATCCAGACGTTGGTCCATGCCGGAGGAATCGCGAGTGAGCGAATCCGCGCCAGCACCGAGGCCTCGCGAACCGGGCGTCCGTTGGTCCGTCGATACACAAATCCGGTCCCCTGTTTGACCCGGGTGATCCCCGCACTGTCCGGATCGACGTAGGAAAGGCCTCTGGGTATCGTCATGTTCAGGGGAACAGAGATACAAGAAAGCTGCCAGGTCAAACAGCCCCCGAAGAGGTCGTGATGAGCATCCCGTTGCCAAAAACAGGAGGTACCGTGCTGGGATTCGGTAGCTGCCAGTGGACACGGCCCTGCTCTGTGTCGCCCGGACCTGGACGATAATGCACCGAGCATGAACGACGAACCGCGTCTGGCCGCCGATACGGATGCCGCGACCGAGCACCGACAAGTCGAAATGTGGCGGGCGATGTCGCCTGCGCAGAAGGCGGCGTCGGTGTCTGGCTTGACGACGGCTGTTTTTGAAATGGCGCGCGCCGGCGTGCGGCATCGGTTTCCGGAGGCGGGCCCCCGCGAACAGTTTCTGCGCCTCGCGATCCTGACACTCGGAGCCGATCTTGCCGTGCGAGCCTACCCGGATGCGGCGGATCTTGTTGAATGACGATGCCGCCGACTGATCCCATTCAGGTGGCGCTGCGCGTCACGCGCGTGCTGGACGACCTCGGGATCGGTCACACCATTGGCGGGTCGATCGCCGCGTCATTTGCCGGCGAGCCTCGCTCGACCGTCGACATTGACGTGGTCGTCGCGTGTGTGGAGCGAGATGTGGCGGCACTGGTCTCGGCCCTCGCGCCGGACTTCTACGTCGACGAAGACGCGGTTCGGCGAGCCGTGCGCGATCGCACGAGCGTGAATCTCATCGACAACGAGACGATGCTGAAGGTCGACCTCTTTGTGGCGGGCGGCACGCCGCTCGACGCAGAACAGATTCAGCGACGCCTCCTGGTGTCGCTGGGTGAGGGTGTCGTGCTGCCGATTCACCCGCCCGAGGACATCCTGTTGCAGAAACTGCGATGGTTCCGCCTTGGTGGAGAAGTCTCAGATCGTCAGTGGCGGGATGTGCTTGGCATCGTCCGCGTGCAGGGGCCAAGGCTGGATCTGGTCTACTTGCGACGACAGGCCCCAGTTTTAGGCGTAGCCGACTTGCTTGAGCGGGCGCTCGGCGGCCACACGGCCTGATCGGCAGGAAGGTCGCTCCAGATCATCGATATGCGTGTTCGAAACGCCGGAAAACGTGGTCGCCGGGGGCCTGAGCGGTCACGCCGCCTGAGCGGTGCGCCCGGGAACCGCGGCCAATCACGGCGGCCGTGATTGTGGATATGAGCGGCAGCATGGTCAGCCGCCTGTTGTGGATCAAACGCACGGTCCGGCAGTTCTTCGACGCACTCAAGCCGGTCGACCGCGTGCGCCTTGGGAGCTTTGGGGTGGAGGTCGCGATCAGCCCTCACCTGACCGGTGACAGGAAGATCCTCGACCGTGTCCTTGACGAGGAACTCTGGCCAGGTGGTACAACGCCGATGTGGGAAGGGACGGTGGCCGCCGCAGAGTCATTGGTGAAAGAAGCCGGGCTGCGCAGCGTGGTCATCATCAGCGACGGAGAACCGAATACCTTCGGCGCCGATCGCAAAGAGGCCTATGACCTGCTGGCGCGTGAGCAGATGTTGGTGTACGGCATCAACCAGCGCGGCGGTGGCCTCGGCTCGCTCCGCGGCCTGGCCGACGACACCGGCGGCGGTTTCCTCGAACTGACGGCAAACGAACAGGCGGGCGCGACGATGGCCCAGGTGGCGGAGGAACTGCGCCACCGGTATCTGATCGGCTTTGTGCCGCCAGTCAGGGACGGTCGCGCGCA
>JBKJTD010000276.1:0-12039 GCA_046590915.1 Vicinamibacterales bacterium | reverse complement strand
CGTGGACGTCGCCGTGGCGGTGTCGGCGATGGTCGCTCAGTCCTGGCGTGGACGAGTGGCGGCGAGCCGACTGCTGGTCATCCACAACGGTGTGGACTCCGAGGTCGTGACCCCAGTGAGACACTCCGGCGCGCCGACCGTGGCGTGGTGCGGGCGACTGCAGCAGTGGAAGGGCACTCACGTGTTTCTGGATGTCGCCGCGGCCGTATGTCGTGAAGTCCCAGACGCCAGGTTTGTGGTCATCGGCGGGGGACTGTTTGGACTCGAACCGGAGTATCCCGAGGCACTGCGTCGCCAAGCCGAGCGGCTGGGGCTCACTTCCGCGATAGATTGGGTCGGGCACGTGTCCGACGCTCGCCCATGGCTCGCGGCCGCCGATGTGGTGGTCCACAGCTCGGTGCAACCCGAGCCATTTGGACTCGTGGTCGCTGAGGCGATGATGCAGTCGTGCCCAGTGGTCGCCTTTCGGCAGGGCGGGCCAGCCGAGATCATCGTTGACGGCCAGACCGGCACACTGGTGCCACCAGGGAATGTCGCGGCCATGAGCGAGGCGGTAGTCGCCCTCCTGCGCACTCCGGCGCTGCGAGCCGAGTGGGGCGCTGCCGCACGCGTGCGCGCCCTCGACAGGTTTACGGTGACCGAGATGGTGCAGCGACTGGAATCGGCATACGATCGCGCGCGTACGGGCTATGAATCTTAAGTCTCGGCTGTATACGATGGCCATCGGCCGGCCGGTTCGTCTTTCGGCACCGGTGGATGTGTCGTGGATGGAATTGGCCCACTTCATCTGGGCGCGTGGCGGGTATGCCCGTTTGCGCGGCTTGTTCGCGGAGCGTCGGCTGGCATCGTGCGGGGGGCGGCTGTTTGTCGGTCGCCGCACCCGGCTCCTCTTCCCCCGTCGCCTGACGGTCGGCCGTAACGTGCACATCGGGCAGGACAGTTATCTCAATGCGTTCGCGACCGAGGGCATGCGCTTCGGTGATGACGTGCGCATCCGCG
Organism: Vicinamibacterales bacterium; assembly: GCA_046590915.1. Lineage (GTDB taxonomy): Bacteria > Acidobacteriota > Vicinamibacteria > Vicinamibacterales > SCN-69-37 > SYFT01. The sequence goes on along the minus strand of JBKJTD010000276.1, from coordinate 11,040 downwards.
AGGGGGCTTGGATCCAGGCGACCAGCACGTTGGACCAGCCGGGAATCGGTCTGACGATCGGCAGTGACACCTACATCGGTCCGCGGTGTCTGCTCGGTGCCGGCGGCGGCATCCGCATCGGCGCACGCGTCACCTTTGGCGCGGGTGTGCAGTTGCTGGCCGAAAATCACAACTTCCGCGATGGCTCGAAGCCCATTCAGGATCAGGGTGTCACCCGTTCGGGCATCACGGTGGGAGACGATGTCTGGATCGGCAACAGTGTCATCGTGCTTGATGGCGTCACCCTCGGCGCCGGTGCCGTGGTCGGCGCGGGTTCGGTGGTAACTGCTGACGTCGATCCGCACGCGATCGTCGTGGGCAATCCGGCGCGGGTGACGGGAACGCGTTCGTGAAAATCGTGTTGTTCCGGGCCTTCCGGGATCCCTACCGCTCAAGCATGACCATGTACGCCGATGCCTTGGAGCGACGGATCGGGCCGTGGTTGCGCGAGGACGAGTCGATCTCATCGGTTGAACTGTCAGCCCCGAGGATGGAAGGCGGCTGGCGGCGTTACTGGGATCAGTACGTGCGGTATCAGCGGCTCGCCGGCCACAATGGAGGCGACGTCAATCACATCGTGGATCATGGCTTCGGGCATCTGATCCGCAGTCTCCCTGCGGAGCGCACTATCGTGTCGTTCCACGACGCGGTCGTGATGAAAGTGCCAGGTGTCAACTGGCGCACCCGTCGCGCCTTTGAATACAGCGCTCGCAGCCTCACGCGTGCAGCGGCTGTGGTGTGCGACAGTGAGGCGGCACGTGACGACCTGCGCAATTACGTGGACCTGCCAGCCAGCCGCGTGCATGTGGTACCGCTCGGGATCGATGAGTCATTCCGGCCGGCCGAGGATCGGCAGCTGGCGCGGCGGCGACTGGGCTTGTCGGGCGACATCGTGCTGGTGGTGGGGCACACCCAGGGGAACATGAATGTCGAGCGCATGATTCGTGCGTTCGGTCAGTTGGTGACTCAACACAGCAACGAGGCCACCCTGGTCAAGGTCGGCCTGCCGTTTACGCCCGATCACATGCGTCTGATTTCGCAGCTCGAACTTGGTGATCGCATCCGCATGGTTGGCCGCGTCCCGTTTGCCGACCTGCCAGGCTATTACCACGCTGCCGACCTGCTCCTGTACGTGCCGCTGCTTGCGGGTTTCGGGTTGCCTCCCCTGGAGGCGATGGCGTGTGGCACGCCGGTGGTGGCCTCCAACCGCGGAGCGATCCCGGAAGTGGTGGGCGACGGAGGTGTGCTCGTGGACGCCGACGACGACAAGGCGATGGCGGACGCCATGGCCGAGATCCTCAGTCACCCCCAGAAACGTCGCCGGCTTGTGGAAAAGGGATTCGAACGCGCCGCACACTTCGAGTGGTCGGAAACCTCGCGGCGTATGGTTGACTTGTACCGTGCGGTCGCGCGTGGCTGACGTCGCCATCATTCAACGCTTCCTGCCTGGAACGTCCCCAGGGGGCGTCGGCGTTTTTACCGACGGTTTCGCGCGTGTCCTGATCAGTCGCGGACACACGGTCACGGTCTTCAGTCAGGATCCTGCCCCTGCCGGGGCACCCTATCAGGTGACGCGTGTCCCACTGCGCGCGAGCCGTCTCGCGCCAATCCGATTCCCATTCGCCCTCCGACGCGAGGACTTCTCGCGTTTCGACGTCGTGCACGCCCAGGGCGACGACCAATGGCTTGGGCGACGCCGGTGCCCACCGGTCGTCCGCACGATGCACGGCACGTCACTGGCGGAAGCCTGGTTCAACGGCGTGCGTGGCCTCTCACCCCGTCGCTTCTTTCTGCACCTGTGGTTCTACGTCAGCGAGTGGATTGCGGCGGCAAGAGCGGACGCGCTCGTCGGTGTCTCGGCAGACACGTTGCGATACTACCCACGACGCGGTGTGGTGATTCCCAACGGCGTTGACCTCTCGGCACTGGCACCCAATCGGTCGGCCAAGTCCACGCACCCTTCCGTGTTGTTTGTCGGCGAGGTGGACTCGCGGAAACGTGGCCGGCTGCTGATTGAGGCGATGCGCCAGTTCCGCACTTCGCTGCCGACCGCTGAGTTGTGGCTGGTGGGACCCGACACGATTGAGGAACCAGGATGTCGAAGTTTCGGACGAGCCGACGATGCCCGGATGCTGCACCTTCTGCAAAGCGCATGGGTGATGTGCCTGCCGAGTGCCTACGAGGGATTCGGCCGGCCGTATGTCGAGGCGATGGCGTGCGGGACGACGGTGGTGGCGACGGCAAACCCCGGCGCGCGGGCGGTGCTGCGTGACGGCGAGCTCGGAGTGATCGCCACCCCGTCAACCCTTGCGGCAACGCTGCTGCGAGTACTCCAGGCACCCGAGGAACGGGCGCGCCTTGAACACGCGGCGTTGGCTGCCGTATCGCAGTACGACTGGAACGTGGTCGCCGCGCAATACGAACAGCTCTACGCGAAAGTCATGGCCCGTGCCCGCGCGTGAACGCCGGTCGATCCTGTATCTGCACACGACCTCTGAGGTCGGCGGCTCGGATGTGTCACTGGTCCGACTGGTCGCCGGACTCGATCGCGAACGGTATCGCGCCTGCGTGGCGCTGCCGTCTGACGGGCCCCTGGTGCCACGCCTCAAAGCGGCGGGCGCAACGGTGGTCGTGCTACCCGCAATGTTGAAACTCACGTCGCGGCGAGGATGGGCGTATCTGGTCGGGTACGTGTTGAACTTTCCTCGTGCGCTCTGGGCCCTGCGTCAGGTCATCGTGCGTGAAGGCATCGACCTGATTCACACCAACACGATTCACATCCTGTACGGCGGCCCCGTGGCCTGGCTTACGCGCACGCCGCATGTGTGGCACATTCGCGAAATCGTCTGGCAGCGAGGCTGGCTGCGCCACCTTGAACTCTGGATGGCCCGCCATCTCGCGACCCGCATTGTGGCGACCTCCGATGCGGTGGCGGCGATGTTCGGGCCGGTGGGGCGCAGGCCGGCGACACTCGTCAAAGTGTCGAATGGCATCGAAACGGATCGGTTTCATCCTGGCGCTGCCGTCGACCTCCGGGCGTCGCTCGGTGTGTCGCCTGCCGAGACGCTGGTGGGGATCGTCTGCCGTCTCGATGTTTGGAAAGGCGTGGACGTCTTCATCGACGCGGCCGCACTCGTCACTGGTGATCGACCGGACGTACGCTTTGTTGTGGTCGGCGGGCCGGTGATCGGGTTGGAGGACTATGCGGCATCACTTCGCACCCAATCATCCGCGCGTGGTCTGGACTCCGTGCTGATTTGGACAGACTGGGCCTACGGTCCCGATGACATGCCGGAGGTGCATCGTGCGATCGACATTCTCCTCCTCGCCTCCACACAGCCCGAGCCGTTTGGTCTGGTCGTCGTCGAAGCCATGGCCACTGGTCGTCCGGTGATCGCCACGGCGCACGGAGGGCCTTGTGAACTGATCGAAGATGAGGTCACCGGTCTGCTTGTGGCACCCGGCAGTGCCGAGGCACTCGCGTCGGCCATCCGCACACTCGTCGACGATCGGGAGCGTGCACTCGCCATGGGTCTGGCCGGTCGGCTCCGCGCCCAATCGCACTATTCCAGCGAGGCGTACATCGCCGGCGTTCACCGCGTGTATGACGATGTGTGGGCAGGCGTGGGGGGGCAGCGCTGATGTGCGGCATTGCCGGCATTGTTGACTGGGGAGGCCGACCGCGCGACGAGATGGTCGGCCGTCTCGACCGCATGGATCAGTCGGTCGCCCGTCGCGGTTCCGACGGCCACGGTCTTGACGTCATCGCAGGGGCCGGGGGAGCCGTCGCCTACTTCGCCCATCGTCGTCTCGCGATCCTGGATCGGTCTGAGGCCGGCCGGCAGCCGATGTCGTCCACGGATCAGCGGCACTGGGTGACCTACAACGGCGAGGTCTACAATTTCCTGGAGTTGCAGCCGCGCGTCGAGGACCTCGGCGTGACCTTGCGATCCTCGTCCGATTCCGAAGTGCTCGTGGAGCTGTTGGGCGCCGAGGGCGATGCTGCGGTGTCTCGGCTGCGCGGAATGTTTGCGTTCGCGTGGTGGAATGCCGAGCAGGCCACGCTGTCACTGGTGCGGGATCGCTTCGGAATCAAGCCGCTGGTGTTTGTGCGGCCGTCACCGGACCTGCTGTTGTTTGCGTCCACGCCTCAGGCGCTTGCGGCGTCAGGGTTGTGCGACCTTCGTCCCGCCGCAGGGCAGCGCGCGGCATTTTTGTCGCGAGGGTCGATCGCGACCGACGCGAGTTTCTGGCAGCACGTGTCGGTGGTGGCGCCAGGCACGATCATGACAGCCGAGCGCGGCGGCGATCGGCAACGGACGTACTGGTCAATACATGGGGTTTGGCGGCGACCGCGGCATGAACAACGGGTCGATGACGTGGCACCAGCCATTCGCGCGGCTATCGACGACAGCGTGCGTGCGCATCTGGTCAGCGATGTGCCGGTGGCCGTGTTCCTGAGCGGGGGGGTCGACTCGGCGGCGCTTGCCGCAGTGGCGCGTGCACACACGTCGGGACCGCTGCAGTCGCTCACGGTGACCATGCCGGGTTCGTCGCTTGATGAAAGCGTGAGTGCCCGCGCCGCTGCCGACGCACTCGGGACATCGCATACGGAAGTGGCGCTTGCTGATCTCGACCGGGATCAACTCCTGGAAGAATTTCTCGCGTCTCTGGCACAGCCGACCGTTGACGGATTCAATACGTTCCTGGTCGCCCGTGCGGCACGAATGGCCGGCGTGCACGTTGCCTTGTCGGGGGTCGGCGGAGACGAATTGTTTGGAGGGTACCCGTCGTTTGTCGAAGTGCCGCGCCTGCATGACGCGTTGCGATATGGGGGTGCGGTCGCAAGACTGGCTGCGCCGATGTTGGAACAGTGGGCCAGCGCACGCGGAGCAAAGCTGGCGTCGATCGCCCGCGAGTCGCCCGCCTCGCTTGACGCGACGTGGTGGGCCTATCGCGGGGTGTGGTCGAGAGACGACGTCTCTCGTCTGACAGGCGAAACAGCTCCGCCCGCGCCCGTGAGCGGGACGTCAGCGGACGACTTCGACGTGATCCGCGATCTTGAATGGCGTCACTTCCTTGAGCGCCAACTGCTGCCCGATGCCGACGCGGTGACGATGTGTCGCGCGCTGGAGTTGCGAACGCCGTTGGTGGACCATGTGCTCGTAGAGGCCGTTGCGGCAGCAGGGCGGTGGCCTCGTGGCGGGCGACACTCGTGGAAGGCCGCGTTGTTTGACGCGTGGCCGGACTGGACGTCTGCCTCGACACGCGATCGGAGCAAACACGGTTTCGTGCTGCCGATGGATACGTGGTTGCGCGATGCGCTCACGCAACCCAACCCGACGGTCTGGCGTGATGTCGGCCTTCGCCTCCGCGCGCCTCAGCATGCGGGGGACGTGCAGCGATTTCTGGACGGCCGACTGCATTGGTCGAAACTCTGGGCGCTGTACGTGCTCGACCGTGTGGAGGCACCCGGCGCGTGAGTGCTCCAGACCTTTCGGTCCTGATCGTGACCTACAGATCCCGCAAAGACATCGCGGCGTGTCTGCGGAGTGTCACCGCCGCGCTCGACGGGCTGCCGGCCGAGGTGGTGGTTGTGGACAACGCATCCGGCGACGGCTCGGCGGAGCTGGCCGCCAGTCATCCGGACGTGCGGGTGATGGCGCTCACGCAGAACGTCGGCTTTGGTGCGGGCATCAACTGCGGTCTGCTCGCAACCAAAGGGCGGTACGTGTTGTGGGTCAATCCTGATGGCCGCCTCGTGGACGGCAGTCTGCGGGAAGTGATTCATTGGATGGACACACATCCCGACGTCGGGATCGTGGGCGGCAAAATTCTTGATCCCGATGGAACAGTGCAGCGGTCGGCGCGGGCCTTCCCGTCCTACGGGGCCGCGCTGGGGCACCGGTATTCGTTGCTCACCAAATGGTTTCCCGGCAACCCGTGGTCGCAAACGTATCTGCGAGGCGAGGCCACGTTTACAGACATAGAACCCGTGGATTGGGTGTCGGGCGCCTTTGTGTTGCACCGGCGGGCGGTCAGCGAGGCATTGGATGGCCTTGACGAGCGGTTCTTCATGTACGTCGAGGACGTGGACTTCTGTCGCCGAGCCTGGGATGCAGGGTGGAAGGTGTACTTTCACCCCGGCATGGTGATGGAACACGAGGTGGGCGGCAGCAGCCGTCAGGTCAACCGCCCGATGATCCTCGCGCGTCATCGCAGCATGTGGCGGTACTACACCAAACACTTTCGTCGTTTCTGGCCGAAGGACGTGCTCGTGTGGTTGGCGATCTGGAGTCGCGCAACGGCATTGTGGGTCTCGGCCGGGTGGCGTGCGTGAAGCGGGTCTTCGACATCACATTCGCCGCACTCGGAATGGTCGTGACTGTGCCGCTCTGGCTGAGCATCCCGATCATGATTCGACTCGATGACGGCGGGCCGGTGTTTTTCAGGCAGTCGCGGTCGGGCCTGCGTGGGCGTGAGTTCTTCGTCACCAAGTTCCGGTCGATGATTGTGGATGCCGAGCGTGATGGTGCGCGTCAGGCGGTGCGTGGCGACGCCCGCATCACCAGGGTGGGCCGATGGCTGCGTGCCACGGCCATGGACGAGCTGCCGCAGTTGTGGAACATCCTGGTCGGCGATATGAGTGTGGTTGGACCGCGCGCACTACGGCCGGGCGAGATCGAGGCCGAGGGCGACGGTAGACTGGTGCGACTTGAGGATGTGCCTGGATTTGCCTTGCGGTCGTCGGTTCGGCCCGGATTGACCGGAGTCGCGCAGGTGTATGCCCCGCGCGAACTTCCGCGTCGTCAGAAGTTCCGGTACGATAGGCTCTACATTCGCCGCCAGTCCTTCCGGCTGGATGTTCAGTTGATCCTGCTGTCTCTGTGGGTCAGTCTGTCGGGCAGCTGGGAGCATCGCGGCCGCCAACGGCATTCATCCTTGTGACCGCACCTTTTTCTTCACAGTACGACGCAGTCGTGATTGGCGCCGGTCCAGGTGGCCTGATGGCGGCTGCCGATTTGGCTGCTCGCGGCCATCACGTGATCGTGCTCGAGGAGCATGCCGAGGTCGGCCGTCCCGTGCATTGCACCGGCGTGCTCGGCTACGACGCCTTCAGCGAACTCGACCTCCCCAAAGAGACGATCCTCGCGCTCTCCACGGCGGCGGCCTTTCGACATGAGAGCGGCGAACCGGTGCTGGTGGAGACCGATCGGGTCATTGCCGCCATCGTGGATCGTGGCGCGTTTGACGCGCGATTGGCGGACCGCGCCATCACTGCAGGCGCCCAGGTACGGACCGGCGCCCGTGTGGATGCCCTGACGGTGACCTCCGACGGCGTGATCGTCCAGGTGCGCGATGGTGGCGCACCGATCACTGCGCGCGTGTGTGTGCTGGCGTGTGGGGCCAACTACCGCTTCAATCAGGAACTGAAATTGGGCATTCCCAGGGCCTTTGTGCAGACGGCTCAAGTGGAAATGCCGTTTGAAAAATTGCCGCGCATCGACGTCCGGCTCGGACGGTCGATCGCGCCAGGGGGATTTGCCTGGGCAGTGCCGTTTGAGCGCGCCGGTGTCCCGCACGTTCGGCTCGGGTTGTTCTGCGACTCGGAAGCGCCGCGCAGATTCCGCGCGTTTGCCGAGGCGATGGCCGCAGAGTCGTCGGTGGACCCTGCCACCATTCCTGAAGCGCGGCTCAAGATGCTCCCGCTCGGTCCGGTGCGCCGCACGGTGTCTGATCGCGTGGTGGCCGTGGGCGATGCGGCCGGCATGGTCAAGCCGACCACGGGCGGCGGCATCTACTACAGCCTGCTCAGCGGTCGTTTGGCCGCAGACGTTTTGTCGGATGCGCTTGCGCGCAACGCGGTGTCCGCGCGAGATCTGCGCGTCTACGAGGAACGATGGAGGACCTTGCTGGGTCCGGACATTCGTGCCGGTCTGGCGTTTCGCGCCCTCGCAACTCGCATCGGCGACCGGGGTATTCGCGCGCTCGTTGAAGTCGCCCGCGTCGATGGCATCGTCCCGCTCCTGAAAGAAACAGCCGACTTCAATTGGCACCGGCGTGCGGCGCTTGCGCTGCTGCGTCACCCCGCCTTCCGCCGCGCCGTCATCACCTCGTTCTGGAGTTGAACGGCATGATCCCGATGGCCGATCTGGCCGCGGTCCTGCGCACCCACGGCCACCTTGACGTGTTGTGTGACCGCCATGGCGTGGGCGCCGTGGTGGATGCGCTTCGTCGGGAAGGCATCGCACCGTACGTCGCGTGGCTGCGACCCGACGCCGCCTGCCTGGCTGACGAGCGTCGACGCGCCGTGCTTGACGTCTCCGTGCAACAGCACGAACTTCGCCGCGTCTGCGCGCACCTTGCCTCTGAAGGGATCACGGCCGCGATCTTCAAGGGCGGCGCGTGGGCGCACACGGACTACCCGGAATCCTGGTGCCGCCCATCGCTTGATCTGGATGTGCTGGTCGCGCCAGATGATCGGCTCCGTGCATTCGACGCAATCACGCAACTCGGCTACCGGCGCGCCGGCCGCATTCCTGGAGAATTTGTCAACGGCCAGGAAGTCTTCGAGCGCACGATCGTCTCGGGGACGACACTGGCGCTCGATCTGCACTGGCACGTCTCCAATCGTCTCTGGATGCGGCGACTGCTCCCCACGTCGGATCTGATCGGTCGGTCCGTGCCCGCGCCGTTTGCAGGCGCCTCTGCGCGCCGAGTCTGTGATGACGATGGCCTGCTGATCGCGTGTGTGCATCCGGCCGCACATCACGCCAGACACAGTTTGATGAAGTGGTCACTCGACGTGGCGTTGCTGGCCAGGCGTCTGTCTCTCGACGACGCTGAGCGTTTTCGCGCGCGTGTCAGGGCGCTCGGCGTCTCCGCGCTTGTGGCTCGCGCGCTGCGCGACGCGCAGGCCCTCGTGGATGGCGAGGCACCCGCGCTCCTGCAGACGACGATGGTCGATGCGATTGGCCGTGATGGGGCCGGCGACGCGTCACGCGCCTGGCTCGATCCGAATCGTGATCAACTGCGGGATGCCCTTGACGATTTTCGCGCGTTGTCCCGCTGGCGCGACCGCGCGCGACTGGTGCGCGAGCACCTGCTGCCGCCGGCCTCCTTCATGCGCGCCAGATATGGCGCGGCGCCGACCGTGGTGCTGCCCGTGCTGTATGCACACCGTGTGGTGTCAGGGGGCGTGACGTGGGTGGTGAATTGGGCGCGCGACCGGGTGGTCAGTCGTTCCGGAGCGTCACGCGGCGCGGATCCGGCAACCCTTCCTCGGGACGCGGACGACTGATGAACCAATCTGACAGACGCTGCAACCGGCCCCGTCGTTCGCGCAGGACAGAATGCAGGTGGTCGAGCACGTCGAGCGCCTCTTCGAGTGACCCCACGACGCCGATGCCGCGACTCACCGCGTGATCCTCCACCGGCGCGTCCGGCCGGTCCCGGAGCAGGAGCACGGCTTTGGCCGTGGACGCGCTGATGACATCCACGCAGTTGTGGATCTGATCGTCAACGAGCACGTCGAGACGCAACGCGTTGGCGAGTTCGCCGCGTGACCCGGGCACTGTCATGACGGCGGGGTAATAAAATCCCTGTTGCTCCAGCCACCATTGCGTCTGGAACTGCACGGGGTCTCCCGCCGTGCCCGGGCGGCGGGTGACAAACACCACTTCCCAGCGCAACCGCCTCGCGGTTTCATACATGCGCACAATTTGTGCGGGTTCGTATGGCGCCAGGCGCACCCACCAGTTGGGCGTGCGTTTGATGTAATCCCAGACTTTTCGAATCTCGCGCGACGACAGCGGGTCGGCAGCGGCCTGATCAATTCCTGCTGACGGCAGAGCCACACCCACCTCTGATGCGGCGGTTTCAAACGCCGACCGGAAGTTGGCAATCACACCATCGAGGTCAAAGGCGACGCGCAGTGACATCAGGCGTCCTCGTCCTGGCCACGCGCGACGATACCCGCACTGACCGCCGCGAGGAACACGACCGCAGGCGTCAGTAATGCGACCTCAAACATCGACAGGACCGCCAGGCCAACCAGCCCCGCCAGTGCGCCCTGCCGGACGTGGAGGGTTGCCGTCCGGTCGTGGCGAAGGCGCCTCCACGCGACGATGGAAAACGAGAGCGCGGCCCACACCAGAGGCACCGCGAGCAGGATGCCACCTTCTGCAAGCAGGTGGAGATACTGATTGTGGGCGTGGTTCAACAACGTGGCGAACGAGCCGGTCTGGTACGCCGGCATGACGACATCAAACGCGCCGAGCCCGATGCCGGTCAGTGGAAACGACCGAACAAGCACCATCGTCTGCGCCCAGATGTCGGGGCGGCCTCCGTCAACGCCAGACCAGGCGCGGTCAAACCTGATGAGCAGCGCGTCGGGGGTCGCCCACAGTGATACCGCCAACGAGACCACAACAAAAAATCCGACAAGTGAGAGCCGGCCCGCGGTTCCAGTGCGTCGCCAGACCTGAAGGCCCAAGCAGACCGCAGCGGCCGCAACTCCGATGGCGCCTGCGCGTGAGTGCGTGACCAGCAATGAGGCGATCATCAGCGCGGCAGACAGCACCAGCCAGAGCGCCCGACTGTCACCAAGGATCAGCACGGCCTTCGCGACGCGTCGGTTCTGCCAGTGCGAGCGGCCATGCGCGAACAGATATCCGACCGTGAGGGGCCAGGCGAGTACGATCCAGGCTGCGTAGTGATTGCGGCTCACGATGGGGCCGGCGTTGGACGGTGTGCTGGATTCGGGCGTCCAGAATCCGTAGATTTGGCCGTTGGGAAACAGTGTCGGGTGAATCAGGGCAAGCACCGACACGGCCAGTCCCAGCCAGGCCACGCCGCGTGTGACCCGCCGGACTCCGCGCGACTCGAGCGTGTCACGCGTCCACAGGAACGTGGCAATGCCTGCGATGCACACGCCGGCACCAAACAGCCTGACACCGCCGCGGGCGGGCGAGTGGCTGCCGCTCTCGCTCCACCCCCGCG
>JBKJTD010000260.1:0-3083 GCA_046590915.1 Vicinamibacterales bacterium | reverse complement strand
CAGCCGAGATCGTCGGCACCGTCTTTGACCGCGAGGGCGGCGTCATCCCCGGCGTCAACGTATCACTTGCATCCGCCGGCGGCGCCACGCTCTACAAAGTGATCACCAACAGCCGAGGCGACTACCACCTCGTCAAGATCGCACCAGGGACGTACTCCGTCACCTTTGCGCTCTCGGGCTTCCAGCCCTACACGCGGCAGCGGCTGGCCCTGGCAGCGGGACAATCGCACACGCTCAAGGTCGCCATCGACGTCAACACGTCAGCCTCGCACGACCCTGTGCCCAACCCGGTTCTTGACCTCCGCCGCGGTGAAGTCGGCGTCGGAGTGGGGACATCTGTCGGCGAATTCTTCATCGCCGTCGACACACGCCGTGCGCCGATCACCGCCGCCAATTTTCTGAAGTACGTGGATGCGGGCCTATATGACCTGGGCCGCTTCCATCGCGCCACGCGCGCCGACAACTACACCCCCGCGCCACCGGCGCGCCCGATGATGAACATCATCCAGGGCGGCATCAATCCCCTGAAGCGCAGCGAAGGATTCCCGGCCATCCCGCTCGAACGCACCAGCGTTACCGGCATCAAACACGTCACGGCTGTGGTCTCGATGGCGCGCGGCACTGCGGCAGACACCGCGACCTCCGACTTCTTCATCTTGCTCGACGACCAGCCGTCGCTCGACTTCGGCGGCCAGCGATTCGAAGACGGTCAGGGCGGCGCCGCATTCGGCCGCATCGTGGGAGGCCTTGATGTCGTTCGAAAGATCCAGCAACAACCCGTTGATGGCCAGAACCTTTCGGCGCCTGTCACCATCTGGCGCGTGTGGCGACTCGGCCCGAAGTGACGACCGCCCCTATCATCGTCGCCGCCGCCGTCATCGAACGCGACGGGCACTTCTTCATGACTCGCCGGCTCAAGGGCACCCATCTCGCCGACATGTGGGAATTCCCGGGCGGCAAGTGCGGCCCCGAAGAGACCCTCGTCGCCAGCCTCGAGCGGGAGCTGAATGAAGAGCTGGGATCGCGTTCGGAAATTGGTGACGAGATATTCACTGTCGAACACGCGTACCCTGAACGAACGGTCCGACTGCACTTCTTCTCGGCCACCCTCCTCGATGATCCGAAGCCCCTCCTGGGCCAGCAAATGCGCTGGGTCAGCCGTGCGGAACTTGGTGGGCTTGAACTGCCGGAAGCCGACAGGGGCCTCGTGGACCTGCTGACGAAAAAACTGAAATAGCTCAATAAAGCCGTCAGCGTGGTCGGCGCAACGCCTGATCCAGCCCCGTGATGAACCGATCGGCGTCGGCAATCGTGTTGTAGTGCGCAAACGACGCGCGCACTACGCCCTTGCATGCCGCCAATCCCAGGTCTTCAATCAATCGGCGCGAGTAGAAGTCGCCGAAACGGATCCCGATCTTCAACGGATCGATGGTGCGGACGATGGACTCTGAGTCGACGCCGTCAACGACGAAGCTGATGGTAGGCACACGGACGGTGCGGTTTGAAGACGATGGGCCGACGATGCGTATGTCTTCCCGACCACGCAGCCAGGCGAGCAGTCGCTCCGCGAGCAAGCCTTCGTGATCGGCGATAGCGTCGAAGGCTGTCTTCATGCGTGCGCGGAGGGATGCGCCCATTGCCGCGCCCGAACGGTCACCAAGCGCCGCCAGGTAATCAGGGATCGCTGTGGCCCCGTATGACAATTCGTAGTTGGGATTCCCAGGCTGGAGCTTTCCCGGGATCTTGTCCATCGGTACGAAGTGATGTGACAGGTTCGCCAGCTCGAGCAGGCGATCGTATTTTCCGTACAACACGGCGTGATGCGGGCCGAACACCTTATAGAGACTGAAGACGTAGTAGTCCACGTCCCACTCGCGCACGTCCACCAGTCGATGCGGAGCGAATGCCACACCATCGATACACACTTCTGCGCCATGACGATGGGCGCACGCCGCGATTGGACCGACTGGAATCAGCTGGCCGAAGATGTTCGACGTCTGGGTGCAGACGACCAGCCGAGTGCGAGGTGTCATCAATTGCTCGAGGTCATCCACCTCCAGCGTCATCGTGTCGCGATTGAGATTCCAGTGGCGGACGATGATGCCGGCCGACTGAAGGGCGAGCCACGCTCCGATGTTGGCCTCGTGGTCGATCATGGAGACGACCACTTCGTCACCGGGCGAGAACCTCGGCGCGATCGCGCGTGCAAGTGTCTGGATCATCACCGTCGACGACGCCCCGAAGACGATTTCTTCGGGCTTGCCGGCATTGATGAGTTCGGCGATCGCCGACTGACCCGCATAGAGCCGCTCGGCCGCGAGCGCAGAGACACCGTAAGTGGCGCCTGTTTGGACGCTCGACGTCAGCAGGTAATCCCGGACGCGGTCGGCGACAGTGCCAAGCACCTGGGAGCCGCCGGCGTTGTCGAGGTAGGTCCACGCGTCAGGGTCGTCAGACAGCGCGGGGAATTGGGAGCGCGCAAAGGCGAGGTCGAGTGCCATCAGAAGCCGATTTTTCGCATCACGAATCGTGGCAGGTTCCGTATGACCAGCATCACGAGTGCCCAGATGCCGGGCGTGTAGATGAGCGGCTTCCTGCCGTCCATGGCGCGGAGAATGTCGCGCGCCACATGATCGGCCTCACCCGCAAAAGGCGGCGGCTTGAGTCCAGCCGTCATACCCGTCTTCACAAAGCCCGGCTTCACGCAGAGCACCCAGAGGCCCTTCTCGCGGAACTTGTGGTCAAGCGCTTCGAGATACGTGGACAGGCCCGCCTTGGTGGAGCCGTAAATCGCAACCGGTTTGCGGCCACGGTCCCCTGCGACCGACGACACCACAGTTAACCAACCACCGCCACGGGCGAGCAGTCGCGTCCGCGCGTGCTCGCAGAAGGTCACTGTGTTCGCGTAGTTGGCTGTTGTGAGCCGGCGCGTGAGTTCGACATCCGCCTCGAGCGCATCCTGGGTCGCAAACATCGCGGCGGTGACGATCACGGCATCAAACCCGCCGAGGGCCGCATCGGCAGCGTCGAGCGCTGCAGCAAACGTCTCCGGTTTCTCCAGAACGCACACGGCCATCGACGCG
>JBKJTD010000193.1:0-4671 GCA_046590915.1 Vicinamibacterales bacterium | reverse complement strand
CGCCCTGATGGTCTTCGCCATCGGTCTGGTGGATGATCTCCAACCGATTCCCCCCGGGGTCAAGGTCACGGTTGAAGCACTGGCCGCCGGCGCACTGATCGGCGCCGGCATCCTCATTACGCAGTTCACCGTATTCGGCACGACGATCACCCTCGGCTGGTTGTCGGTGGTCGTCACCATCGCCTGGCTCATCGTCATCACGAATGCCTTCAACCTGATGGACGGACTCGACGGCCTGGCCACGGGACTGGCGATCATCGCGGGCGTCACGTGTGCGGCCATTGTCATTGTGCGCGGAGACATGGCGACTGCGGTGCTCCTGGTCGCGCTGGTGGGTGCCCTCGTCGGGTTTCTTCCGTTCAACTTCAACCCGGCGAGCATCTTCCTCGGTGATGGCGGCAGTCTGTTCATCGGCTTCGTGCTCGCCTTGACCGCGATCACGGGATTGCAGAAGGGCGCGACCGCCCTCGCCGTGGGTGTGCCGTTGTTGATTTTTGCGTTGCCCCTGCTCGATGTGGCGGTGACCATCCTTCGGCGGTTCCGAGGTGCGCCGACCACTGCAGAGTGGCGTCTGAAGTCCGCGCTGTCGCGACTCATCCGTGCGGACCGGGAACACATCCACCACCAGCTGATGTCCCGCGGCTTCTCACACCGGTCTGCGGTGCTGGTGCTCTACGCCATCTCGGTGTGCCTCGCCGCGCTGGCGTTGGTGACGTCGGCCCCATGATCACGCGACTGCGACGCCTCGGTCGCCTGGTGCGGTATCGACTCGCCCGACTGCGCCCGTCTCACGCCGACGTGATTCGCCCAGACGGCTCAGGCCCTTTCCAGGTTGGACTGGTGATCGCGACCTGGAACCGGCCGGCGTATCTGCGTCGCATGCTCGACCATCTCTCCGCCAGCGACCTCACCCACACCATCGTCGCGATCGTCGACGATGCCAGTTCGTCGGAAGAGACGCGGCGGCTCGTTCGTGATTTTTCGATGGACGCCACGCCGGTCGTAAAAATCTTCCGCATGCGCCGGCGTGGATATGCGGTGGATGAGGCCCTGCGCGACGGATGGGATCTGCTGGCGGACGAATACGGGTGCCGACTTCTGGCCAACGTGGACCCGGATACGATCATGAAACCGGACTGGTTGCAGCGACTGGTGGAGCTGTTTGATCGCGAGCGCGCGCGGCAGGGGCCGTTGATCGTGACGGGATTCAACTCGCGCGCACACGGCACGATTCGGGAGGACGAGGACTTCTGGGTGAAGTCGTCCATTGGCGGTCTGAACATGTTGTTCGACGCCGCGCTGTACCGCGACGTGGTGCGTCCGAATCTGCGCTACGAACCGATGTCGGAAGTGGGTTGGGACTGGTACGTGGTCGCAGCGATGCGGGCACGCGGGTACCCTTTCTTGTGTCTGCGCCCCTCGCGCGTGCAGCACATCGGCGAGGTCGGGCGTTTCTCGAGGCTGGGCAATCATGATGTCGCCGATGACTACTGACGGGGCTGCCCACGACAGACCGCGCGTGCTGATGGTGCAGCCGTCGATCAATCCTCCTGGCGGCGGAAACGCGGTGGCGTGCTGGATGCTTGAGGCGCTTCGCACTGAGTATGCGGTCACGCTGCTGACCCGCGAAGCCCCCGACCTGCCGTCGGCAAACCGCGTGTTTGGCACACGTCTCACGACCGACGATTGTGATGTGGTGATCGCGCCTCTGCCGGCGACCCGATTGATCCGGACCCTGCGTCCACTGGCGACGCTGGCTCTGCTTCGTGATCACTGGCTGCTCGCCGATGCCCGGCGAATGGCCGATGACTTCGACGTGGTGGTGACTGCGCACAACGAGAGCGACCTCGGACCACGCGGCATTCAGTACGTGCACTTTCCGAAATTGCTCAGAGCGCGTCCCGACGCCGGACTCCGGTGGTATCAGGGGCCGCTGGCCGTCGGCGCGTATCAGGCCGTGTGTGCGGTCCTGACGGGATTTCGCTCCGCGCGGATGCGGCGCAACATCACGCTCGTCAATTCCGAGTGGACCGGCCGACTGATTCGGACCCGCCACGGCATCGAACCAGTCACGCTGTACCCGCCCGCGGCCGGGCCGTTCCCGGATATTCCGTGGCACGACCGCCGTCGTGCGTTCGTCTGTGTGGGTCGCATCGCCAGGGAAAAGCGACTTGAGGCCGTGATCAACATCATTGCGCGCGTGCGTCGCGACCATCCCGACATCACGCTGCACATTGCCGGCAATGCGGACGACCAGGCCTACCTCGCTCAGGTGCAGGCCGCGGTGCGTGCGCACGGCGACTGGGTCAGCCTTGATCTCGACCTGCCCCGCGACCGTCTGCTGGAG
This sequence comes from Vicinamibacterales bacterium, assembly GCA_046590915.1. GTDB lineage: Bacteria > Acidobacteriota > Vicinamibacteria > Vicinamibacterales > SCN-69-37 > SYFT01. The sequence goes on along the minus strand of JBKJTD010000193.1, from coordinate 2,324 downwards.
CTGATGGCAGGGTGCCGGTTCGGCATTCATGGCATGCGCGATGAACACTTCGGCATGGCGGTGGCCGAACTGGTCTGCGCAGGCACCATTCCCTTCGCACACCACAGCGGTGGCCCCATCGAGATTCTGGGCGGAGACCGTCGGCTGCTCTATGACAGCGATGACGACGCTGTCGAGCGGATCGGTCGGGTGCTCGCGGATGAGACATCGATCGAACCTCTGCGTGCGGCGCTCTCAGCGCGCGCGTCACAATTGTCGAGCGGGACGTTCATCCGCAACTTCCGGAGCATCGTCGCGGGCATGGCGTCGACACGAAGCGGAAGTCGCGCATGACAGAAGACCGGCCACTGCGCGTCGCGATTCTGCATCCCGATCTTGGCCTTGGTGGTGCGGAGCGATTGGTCGTCGATGCCGCGTTGGAGTTGCAGCGGCGGGGACATCGCGTCACGATCTTTGCCGGCAGCCACGATCCCGCGCGCGCGTTTGACGAGACGGTGAATGGCACCCTCGACGTGCGCGTGTGCGGCAGTGGGATCCCTCTGCACGCGGCCGGCCGATTCCGTGTCCTCGCGGCAATCGCCAAGATGGCCGCAGGAGCGGTGGCCATCCTGCGCGACCCTGACCGACCTGACGTCGTGTTGTGCGACGTGGTCCCCCATGTGATTCCGTTGTTTCGGGTCGTCCGGCGCGAACTGCCCGTGGTCTTTTATTGCCACTTTCCTGATCGACTGCTGACGCCGCCGCGCCAGGGCCTGTATCGCTGGTATCGGTGGCCGATCGACGCCCTCGAGTCTGCCGGCACCGCCCGGGCCTCGGCGGTGCTGGTGAATAGTCGATACACGGCGACCATGTTCGCCCGCGCGTATCCCCGGATGGCCGCCGCACCCACCGTGGTGTATCCGGGCGTCGACACCGACCGGTGGACGCCGCGGCAGGCGCCGTTGACGGGGCGGACCACGATCGTGACGGTTGCACGGTTCGAGCGATCAAAAAACGTCGCGCTCGCGATTGCCGCCTTTGCGCACCTGCGCAGCCTGATTCCGGCAGAGGTCTTCGCTCCCCTGCGTCTCGCGATTGCCGGTGGATTCGACGCGCGGATCGCGGACTGCGTGGAGACGCTCGCGGAGCTGCAGCGGCGGGCGCAGGCGAGTGGTCTTTCGGCGCAGATCGACTTCCGGCCGTCGTGCCCAGAGCAGGAGCTGCGAGCGCTCGTGGCCGACGCCCTGGCCGTCGTGTACACGCCGGAACACGAACATTTTGGCTATGTGCCCCTTGAGGCCATGGCCTCGGGCCGCCCCGTCGTAGCCGCACAGAGCGGGGGCCCGTGTGAGACGGTCATCGCCCACGCGACCGGATTTCTCGTGCCGCCGACGACCGATGCGTTTGCCGAAGCGCTCGCGCGCCTCGCCGCAGATCCCGCACTCGCCGATCGCATGGGCGTGGCTGGCCGTGCACATGTCGTCGCCCGCTTTTCGCGCGCCTCGTTCGGCACTCAGCTTGACGCCGCGCTGCGGGCGGCCATGAGCCAGGCCAATCCCCACTAAAATGGCGACCGTGATGGACAAGAACGCCCGTATCTTCGTGGCCGGTCATAACGGGCTGGTGGGGTCGGCGCTGTGCCGGCGGTTGCGTGCTGACGGCTACACTTCGGTGCTGACCGTCGAGCGCGCCGAGCTGGAGCTGCGCGACCGCGCGGCCGTTGAGCGCTGGTGTCTCGATCAGCGCCCTGAGTACATCCTCATGGCCGCCGGCACCGTCGGCGGCATCATGGCCAACTCGACGCGGCCCGCCGAGTTCATCTTCGACAACTTGGCCATGCAGATCGCCATCGCTCATGCGGCGTACCTGTGCGGGACACAGAAATTGTTGATGCTCGGCAGTTCGTGTATCTATCCCCGCGAGTGTCCGCAGCCCATCAAAGAGGAATACCTGCTCACCGGCCCGCTCGAGCCGACCAACGAGGCGTACGCGCTCGCGAAGATTGCGGCGATCGTGATGGGGCGCGCCTACCGGACGCAGTACGGATGCGACGTCATTTCGGCCATGCCGAGCAATCTGTACGGTCCGTACGATAACTTCGATACCACGAGCGGTCACGTCCTGCCGGCGATGATTCATCGCTTCCATCAGGCAAAGGTCACGGGGCAGCGCGCCTTGACCTTCTGGGGCACGGGTGCCCCGCTGCGCGAGTTTCTCCACGTCGATGACATGGCCGATGCGTGCCTGTTTCTGATGGCGCACTACACGGGCGAGACCCACATCAACGTCGGCACCGGTGAGGAGGTGTCGATTCGCGACCTCGCGCACCTCGTCCGGGACGTCGT
>JBKJTD010000144.1:0-6663 GCA_046590915.1 Vicinamibacterales bacterium | reverse complement strand
CCGGTGATGATGGTGCCATCGGCGGTCTCCAACGCGGCGCCGACGAGGAAGTGGGAATACGGCGCAATCGCCCGCTCGCGGGCCTCGCGCGCAGCCTCGACGAGTGCGTCACAGGAGAGGGACTCAGAGCCGGCCAATGACGCCCTCCAGCAAGGCAATGAAGCCTCCGCGCACACGGCGCGCTGTTTCCATCACTTCGTCATGAACCAGCGGCTGCGCCAACACGCCGGCCGCAGGATTGGTGATGCACGAAATGCCGAGCACCTCGATACCCATATGCCGGGCCACAATCGCCTCAGGTGCCGTGGACATGCCGACGGCATCGGCGCCCAGTGTGCGGAATGCGCGAATCTCTGCAGGGGTTTCATAGCTGGGCCCGTGGACGGCAAGATACACGCCGTGTTCGACCGCCAACCCCATCGCGGCCGCCGCGTCATCGGTCAGGCGTCTCAATCGGGACGAATAAATCTCCGACATATCCGGAAAGCGGGGGCCAAACCGTTCGTCGTTGGCGCCCACCAGCGGATTGGTGCCCATCATGTTGATGTGATCGTCAATCACCATCAAGACACCCGTGGCAAACTTCCGGTTGATGCCACCGGCGGCATTGGTGATGATGAGGGTCTTGATCCCCAACAGCCCGAGCACGCGGGTCGCAAAGGTGACCACCGACATGGCGTGCCCTTCGTAAAAATGCGCGCGCCCCGCGAGCGCCAGGACTGGACGTCCTGCGACAGTGCCGCACACCAGCTTGCCGGCGTGCCCCACCACAGTTGCCACCGGCCAGTGCGGGATCTCGGCGTACGGGACGGTCACCGCATCGGTCAGTCCATCGGCGAAGTCGCCCAGGCCAGACCCGAGCACCACGGCCACCTCGGGCACCACCGGCAGTCGGCCGCGCAGGAACGCAGCGGCTTCAGCACTCCTGTCAAACAGTTTCATGGCCATCGTCACTCGCGCGTCCTCACATCAACATCGACGCAATGGCCGCATTGATCATCGTCGCCAGAAATCCACCCAGGAGCGCGCGGCCACCCAATCGGGCGATGTCACCACGGCGCGTCGGGGCCATGGCGCCGATGCCGCCAAGCAGAATGCCAATTGACGCAAAGTTGGCAAAGCCGGTCAGCGCATAGGTTGCCAACGTGTAGCCTTGCGGGCTGAGGACCGTGCGGTACTCAGTGGTCAACTTCACATAGGCGACAAACTCATTGGCGACGAGCTTCGTCCCGAGCAGGTCGGCGACATACGGCACGTCGGCCATGGGCACGCCCATCAGAATTGCGGCCGGTGCAAACACCTTGGCGAACACCACGGCAAGGGTCACCCCTGGCCACAGCGACGCGAGGATGAAGTCGAACATGGCAATGAATGCGAGAAACGCGATGAGCATCGCCGCTACATTGATCGCGAGCGTGGTGCCGTCGGAGGCGCCGGCAGCGGCCGCATCAACGACGTTGGCGTGTGTTTTTTCCACTTCCGTCCGGACGGTGCCCAGCGTCTCGGGCACTTCAGTTTCCGGCAGCAGCATCTTGGCCAGGTACAGGCCACACGGGGCGGCCATCACGCTGGTCGTCAGAATCGCCACCGGATCGGCGCCAAGAGAGATGTACACCGCCATCACCCCGCCTGAGATCGTAGCCATGCCGCCGATCATCATCGCCAGCAGTTCCGACTGCGTCATCTTCGGCACGTACGGCTTCACGATGATCGGCGCCTCGGTCTGCCCCATGAATACATTGGCCGCGGCCGACAGCGTTTCGGCGCCACTGGTGCGCATCAGATACAGCATGGCCTTCGCCATGATGCGGACAATAAACTGGAGGACGCCGAAGTAGTAGAGGACCGTAAAAAACGACGAGACGAAGATGATTGTCGGCAGGGCGACAAAGGCAAACACAAACCCGCCGGGAAACACCTTCTCCATCGCGGCGGGATCGGCAAGACCGCCAAACACAAACGTGGATCCGGCGTTGGTGAACTCGAGAAACCGTTTGACCACACCGGAGATCCAGGCGAACAGTTCATAACCCGGACGCCAGCCTCCAATCTGGAACTTCAGAATGAACAGCGCAAAGACCCACTGCAGTGCGAGGCCCCACCCCACAGTGCGCCAGTTGACCGCGCGCAGGTTCGTTGAACATGCGGCTACCACCAGCAGAAAGACGCCAATACCAATCGCCCCCCGCACCGTCGTGGGAAGCGAGTGCGCGAGGACGACGACAATGGTGCCGAGGATGAGTGCGGCAGCACCCACCATCAGTCGGAGTCGCCGATCAGAGGGGTCCGGGAGGGCCGGAAGGGTGTCTGTAGTCATCAGTGCGTCTCCTGCGCGTGAATTGTTTCGAGAATGAGGGGCATCGGCGCTGGGGCGGCATCGGCAATCGTGACTGCCGTCTGCAATCGTGCCAGAGCGTCGTCGAGTCGCTGGCGGTCCCGATAGATGACGCGCAGAACCGGATCGCCCGCCTTGACGAGGGTGCCTTCCGGTGCGAGCACATCGATGCCGACGCCGTGGTCGATCTCCGCGTCCACGTGATCGCGCCCAGCGCCGAGCACCACAGCGGCGCGGCCGACCTCCCCGGCGTGAATGGCCGACACAAACCCGGCGCGTGGTGCGCGACCAACGACTCATGATCGGCCATCGGCAGCAGGGACGCGTCATCAATGACACGCGCGTCTCCACCCTGCGCGGTGATGATGGCGGCAAATGTTTCGAGACCGCGGCCGCTCGAAAGTGCGGCGCGAATGCGCGACTCCGCCTCGTCTGCAGTCGCAACGCCGGACATCACCAGCATGCGGGCGGCGAGGTGGACCGACAGGGCTTCGAGGTCCTTGGGGCCCTCGCCCTTCAGGGTGGCGATCGATTCCATCACTTCGCTGGAGTTGCCGACGCGCAGCCCGAGCGGGGTGTCCATGCGGGTCAGGAACGCCTCGGTGCGAACACCACTGCGACCGGCAATGGCGACAAGCCAACGTGCGAGTTCACGGGCATCGGCGATGTCCTCCATGAAGCCGCCCGACCCGACCTTGACGTCCATCACGAGCGCCCCGATGCCTTCGGTGATTTTTTTTGACAGGATCGATGAGGCAATCAGGGGTTTGCTTTCGACCGTCGATGTGGCGTCGCGCAGCGCGTACATCTTGCGATCGGCCGGGGCCACATCCGCCGTCTGCCGGATGAGCACGCAGCCCGTCTGCGCGAGCGCCTTGCGCATTGACGACAGGCTCAGGTCGGTGCGAAATCCGGGAATCGCCGCCAGCTTGTCGAGCGTGCCGCCCGTATGTCCGAGGCCTCGTCCCGACATCATCGGCACGATGGCGCCACACGCGGCCGCCAGCGGCGCGAGCACCAGTGAGGTCTTGTCGCCGACCCCTCCGGTCGAATGTTTGTCGACGGCCACACAGCCGCGTGGGGTCGTTAGTTCCGACCAGTCCAGCGCCAGGCCGGAATGCACCATGGCCTGCGTCAAATCGGTCGCCTCCTCAATGGTCATGCCCTTGAGAAAAATCGCCATCAGCAGCGCCGAGACCTGATAGTCGGGCCAGGTGCCGTCAGTCACGCCTGCGACGAAGGCGTCGATGGCGTCGCGCGTCAACACGTGGCCGTCCCGCTTCAAGCGGATGATGTCGAGCGCGCGCATGCAGCGCCAAGTATATTGGAGTCTGTGACCGAGACAGCCCGCGTACTGCTCACGTTCGTTGTCCTTTCCGGAGTCGGCCTGAGTGTGTTTGCCTGGCGCTTGACACGCACGCCGCCCGGCGCACCCGATCGCCTTGTGGCGCAATTACATCTGTCCCAATGGGCCGCGTTGGCGCTGGCAGTGCAAGGCGCCATTGGGATGGGTCTGGCGATCAGCAGCGAAAGCGCGCCGGCGGCCGCGCTCGAACTGGCGCTGGGTCTGCTGCCCGTCATCGCCGCCGGACTCGTCCTGCGCTCGGAGCCCGTGCAGGCGCTGCAACTGGCTGCGTTGGCGCTTGGAATCCACGCGGTCCTCGCATTTGCACATCGACCGGGGTGGCTTGAGCCTGACCTGGCGCCCACATGGTTCTGGCTCGGCCAGATGACATACGACCTTTACATTGCAACCCTATGCTCGGTGTGCAGTCGGAAATAGCTGTGCCACCACGACTGGAAGGAACTCGATGTCCCGGATGATGAAATCAATTGGCGCGGCGGCGATGCTCATCGTTCTGTCGGGCCCGCTGACGGCACAGCCCGCGCCCCCCCGACTGGTGGTCGTTATCGTCGTTGACCAGATGCGCACCGACTACATCACCACGTATGGCCATCAGTGGACCAAGGGCCTGCGACGCCTCGTGGACACCGGTGCGTGGTTTCCTCTCGCAGAATATCCCTATGCGCTGACGTTCACCTGCCCTGGTCACGCCACGATCAGCACCGGAACCTTTCCCTCCACCCACGGCCTGATCGGCAACGGCTGGTATGACCGCGACCTTCGCAAGCACGTGACGTGCACCGAGGACGCCTCCGCGACGTCCGTGCCATTTGGCGGGCGCCAGGGCATTGAGAAACACGGACTGAAATATCTGCGCACCACCACGCTGTCTGATACCTTGCGTGCGCAGGCGGTTCGCCCGGCCACCGTGGTCGGCTTGTCGCTCAAAGCGCGGTCCGCGATGACCCTGGCCGGCCACGCCAGCCCCACCACCTACACCGTCTGGGAGGAAGACGATGGCACGTGGGCGACGTCGACGGCGTACACTTCAACCCCTTCGCCAGTGGTGGACCAGTGGGCTGCCGCCAATCCGGTGCGTGCGAAATACGGACAGACGTGGGATCGCCTGCTTCCCGCGTCGGCCTATCTGTTCGAAGACTCGCAGCCTGGGGAACCCACCAATCACCTGTTCCCTCACCGGTTGGTCAGCAAGACCGGACAGCCCGACAACGAGTTCGTCAGCTTGTGGGAGCGATCGCCCATGAGTGACGCGGCGTTGTCGAGTCTGGCGCAACACATGGTGCGCGAACTCAAGATGGGTCAGACGGCCACTGGCACGGATTTTCTGGCCATCGGTTTCTCCTCGCTCGACATTGTCGGCCACGCCTTTGGTCCGCGCAGTCACGAGGTACAGGACACGCTCGCGCGACTTGATGTGAGCGTCGGGGCGCTGCTCGACACGCTGGATTCGGTCGTCGGCCGTGATCGATATGTCGTGGCACTGTCGGCCGATCATGGCGTGGCGCCGATGCCCGAACAGATGGCGTCGATTCTGCCCAGCACCGGACGATATTCATCCACGCTCGTGCGCAGCGCGATTGAAAATACGCTGACGCCGATGCTGGGCGAGGGCCCCCACGTCACGACGGTATCGGGGGCCAACGTGTATCTCACGCCCGGCACACTTGACCGGGTCATACAGGCGCCGGGTGCCCGCGGTGCAGTGACTGCTGCGCTGAAGGCCATCCCTGGCCCCGGCCCGGTTTACTGGGCGGATGAACTTGCGTCGAGTGTCGCGACCACTGATGCCCTGCTGCAGCGTGCGCGCAATAGTTACGTCCCGGGCCGAAGCGGTGACCTGCTTGTCATTGCGGAACCGTATTGGCTGGCGCAGGCGACGGGCACGACCCACGGCACGCCGTATGGGTACGACCTCCGGGTGCCGGTGGTGTTTGTCGGCGCGGGGATTACACCGGGCCGGTACATGACGCCCGCGTCGCCGGCTGACATCGCGCCGACACTGGCAGCACTGCTGGGACTCACTCTGAGCCACGTCGACGGAAAGGTGCTGACGGCCGTCGTCAAGTGAGGGTATCCTCCTTGGGCCAACCCCCAAGGAGGACGTTTGTGAAACGTAGCTATTTTTCCCTCACCGGAGCCCTCGCGTGTGCCGCCCTGCTCGTCGTTTCGCTGACGGCGCGTACTCAGCCTTCTCAGGGTGTGCACGTCCTGCGCCTCACTGACAGTGCCACCGACTCGCGGCAGTCCGATGCGGGGTCACTCGCCACGCTGCGCGTGTGGGATCAATACGTCACAGCCATGGAGCGCGACGGCAGCCTGTCGCGCATCGAGCTTGCTTCTGATGCCACTGTGTCTGGTCGTACGCACGAGCGGTTGTCGCAGCGGCACCGCGGCGTGCGTGTGTTTGGCGGCGAGCTCACCCGACAGCGCAATGGTTTCGGGCAGACGGTGTCCCTGTTCGGGTCGGTGTATGACGAGCTTGACGTCAATCCCACTCCGAGACTCACGCGCACAACGGCGCGTGATGCCATCGCGGCGGCAGGTGGCGGCGCGGTAGTCGACCTGGGTCCCGGTGAAGCACTGGATCTCGAGCTGGTCGTGCTTCCCACCGCCGGATCCACAGGGACGTTGACGTGGATGGGCCGCGCGCTGTCGGCGACGGATGGCCTTGTGTATCGCGTGTTCGTGGATGCCGCCACGGGCGCGGTCGTCCACCGCTACATGGACACCTGGACCCAGGTGCCTGCCTCCGCGCGTATCGGCCTGGGCACCGGGGTGTTCGCCGACCAGAAGAAGGTGTCCACGCGCAGCGATGGGGCCGTGTTCACGACGGTCGATCTGTACAGGCCCGGTGCCAACCGCACCTACGACATGCGTGGGGATGCCGTGCGGGCCAACCGCGTATTCACCAACCAGCAGCCGCTGGTCGACACAACCGATCTGGCCGGCGACGCTGACAACA
>JBKJTD010000053.1:0-3068 GCA_046590915.1 Vicinamibacterales bacterium | reverse complement strand
GGACCGCGGGATCTTGTTGCCCTGCGGCAGTCACTGTCGCTGCTGCCGAAGCTGCGCGGCATTCTCACCCCCCTTCAGGCTCCGCTCGTCCTCAGCCTGCTGGCGGAGCTGGACGACTTGGCGGACCTGCGCGATCACATCGAACACACGTTGCTCGACGAACCGCCGGCCATTGCCCGTGATGGCGGTGTCATTCGGGATGGCGTAGACGCCGAGATTGATGAGCTGCGCGCCATCAGCCGCGGCGGCAAGACGGCCATCGCGGCGATGGAGGAAGCCGAGCGCGCACGCACGGGCATTTCGTCGCTCAAGATTCGCTACAACCGCGTCTTCGGGTACTACATCGAAATCACCAAGGCCAACCTGGCCAACGCGCCAGTCGACTACATCCGCAAGCAGACGATTGCCGGTGGCGAACGCTACATCACCCCGGCCCTCAAGGAATACGAAGACAAGGTTCTGCACGCCGACGAACGGATCATCGTCCGGGAACTCGCCTTGTTTGAAGCGCTCCGGTCGGCCGTGGCCGCCGACGCCCCGCGCATTCTTGATACCGCACGGTCGGTTGCGTCACTCGATACACTCGCCGCGCTGGCCGACACGGCGGCCATGGGCAACTACACGAAGCCCCACGTCCACGATGGCGATGAATTTTCCGCGATCGACGCGCGGCATCCGGTCGTCGAGCGCCACGTGTCGGGGGCGTTTGTGCCCAACGACGTGTCGCTCAATGCGTCCACCCGACAATTGGTGATTCTGACGGGGCCGAACATGGGCGGCAAGTCCACGTTCCTGCGTCAGACCGCGCTGCTGTCGGTCATGGCGCAGGCGGGGGCGTTTGTGCCGGCCAAGCGCGCGAAGTTGTCGATCGTGGATCGCATTTTCGCCAGGGTCGGCGCGTCCGACAACATCGCGCGTGGGCAGTCGACGTTCATGGTCGAGATGCAGGAGACCGCGTCGATCCTGCACACAGCGACCTCACGCAGTCTGGTGATTCTCGACGAAATCGGCCGCGGCACCGCGACATTCGACGGCCTCAGCCTCGCGTGGGCCGTGGCAGAACATCTCGCGACCAACGACCGCGCCAAACCCAAGACCATTTTTGCCACGCACTATCACGAGCTCACCGACCTGGCCGATGGCATTGCCGGCGTCATCAACTTCCATGTCGCCGCACGTGAGTTCAAGGACGACATCGTGTTCCTGCACAAGGTGATCGAAGGACGGTCCGATCGGTCGTATGGCATTCAGGTCGCTCGACTGGCAGGACTGCCGCCGTCGGTGGTGCGGCGGGCGTCCGAGATCCTTCGGTCACTCGAACAGGACGAAGTGCAGCGCGGCGGCCGTCCCAGTCTGTCGAGCTCCCCCGCTCCCGCGCAAGCGCAGCTCGGTCTGTTTCACGCGCCCGCCGAGACACACGCCGTGGTCGAACGGCTCCGGTCGCTCAATGTCGACGGCCTCACCCCGCTTGAGGCGCTCAACCTGCTTGCCCAACTCGCCCGCGAGGCCGCCGAATGAACACTGCATGGAAGCCGAAGCTTCGGCTTGTGGCCGCGCTTGCGACGCTGACGGCGTCGCTCGCCTGCTCCACCACCGGCCCCCGCCCCGCCGACATCATCGTGGTCGGCATGGCCAACAGCCCGACCAATTTTGATCCGGCGGTGGGCCTCGACGAGGCGTCACAGAAAATTCACCAGCTCCTCTACAACTCACTGCTGAAGATCGACGAGCACCTGCGTGTGGTGCCCGACCTGGCCACCTCGCTCGAGTGGCCCGACCCTTCCACATACGTCGTCACAATCCCGGCGGGGGTGAAGTTTCACGATGGTCGAGAGCTGACGGTGCGCGACGTCGCGTTTACGTTCCGGCGATTTCTGGACCCGAAGTTCGTGTCGGGACGCAAGGGCGCGTATCGCTCCCTGACGTCAGTGGACATTCTCGATGACACCCGCGTGGCCTTCCGGCTCAAAGAACCGTCGGCGTCGTTCCCGGTCAATCTCGTGATGGGGATTGTGCCGGAAGGCACCGGCGCCGAAGCCGCGCGCACGCCCATCGGCACCGGTCCCTACAAGCTGGCATCGTTTGTCGCGGATGAATCCACGACACTCACTCCCTTCGCCGAGCACTATCGCGGTGCCCCCAGAAACGCCGGTCTGGTCCTCCGGGTGATTCCTGATGAGACGATGCGCGGGCTTGAACTGCGAAAGGGCTCGATCGATTTGGTCGTCAACGATCTGTCGCCCGACATCGTGGCCGGCCTCCAGAAGTCGACGGACCTGCAGGTGGCCACGGCTGCAGGCACCGACTACGCATATCTGGGATTCAACCTGCGCGACCCCGTGCTGCAGGATCGCCGATTGCGCATGGCTATCGGCTACGCGATTAACACCGACGACATCGTGAACCACCTCCGACAGGGGCTCGCATCGTCGGCATCAAGCATTGTGCCGCCAATGTCATGGGCCCACAACGCGAACACGTTTCGCTTCGGACGCGACCTCGATCGCGCACGGGCGCTACTCGACGAAGCCGGGTACCGCGACCCCGACGGCGCGGGTCCGCAGCCACGGCTCCGCCTGAGTCTGAAGACATCGACAGCCGAGGCGTACCGGCTTCAGGCGGCCGTCATCCAGCAGCAGCTCGCCGAAGTGGGCATCGCGCTTGAGCTGCGGTCGTACGAATTTGCCACGCTCTTTGCCGACGTGATTCGCGGCAACGTGCAGCTCTACACGCTGCAATGGGTGGGCGTGACCGACCCTGACATGTTGCGCCGGGTGTCTCACTCATCGCAGGTTCCTCCTGCCGGTTTTAATCGCGGCTATTACAAGAATCCCGAGGTCGACCGGTTGATTGATGCGGCGACCGAAGCGCTCGATGAAGAGCAGCGCCGCGCGTTGTATGCCGACGCGCAGGAACGCATCGCCCTCGACGCGCCCTACATCAGCCTCTGGTACAAGACCAATGTGGCTGTCGGGCAGGCGCGACTAACCGGCATCCATTTATCGCCCACCGCTGAATTCACCTTTTTGCAGTTTGTCGCTTCACGGAGTGAGTAATGCCGCAACCGC
>JBKJTD010000277.1:0-5156 GCA_046590915.1 Vicinamibacterales bacterium | reverse complement strand
CGTGATCGAGAGGCCTCAGCAGACGCCGGCTTCAGCGCGCACTTGGTGAAACCGGTCGACATGGAAGAGTTGCGTCAGGTGCTGGCGTCGATGGGACGTCCGCCCCGATGAGGAACTGACGGCCGTACACTGGGAGCGTGCGCGCGCGATTTGATTTCCCGGCCGATGGCCAACCGGTGCTGTTCGAGGCTCCGCGCGATGTGCTGATCGCGCGATCAGTCGCCGACGTGCGAGGTGTCATGGGTGCCGCCGATCAGGCGCTGCGTGACGGCTATCACGTCGCTGGCTGGGTGGGCTACGAGGCCGGCCCGGCATTTGATTCAGCACTTGTCACGCAACCAGCTGGCGACGTGCCGCTCGTGTGTTTCGGGGTGTATGCGGAGAAGCACGAAGCCCCGCCGTTGGTCGCGCTCGACTCCGCGTCGCCGACACTGACGTGGACACCAGCGCTCACGCGCGAGCAACACGGGAGGGGAGTGGCGTCGATTCGCGAAGCCATCGCCGACGGCGAGACATATCAAATCAACTACACCTTCCGCCTGTCGTCGCACGGGCTGAAGCCCGTGCGCTTTGAAGAATGGAGTCCCGGGGCTGTCGCTCCGGGGGATCTGCACGCGCTGTATGCCGCACTGGCGTCCGCGGAACGTGTGCCATATTCCGCGTTGATCGAGACCGACGCGTGGGCCGTGTTGTCGCTGTCTCCGGAATTGTTCTTCCGCCGCGAGGGCTCTCGAATAACGACGCAGCCGATGAAGGGGACGGCTGCACGTGGCCGCTGGAAGCAAGAGGATGAGGCGCGTGCGGACACGCTCCGCGCATCAGAGAAGAACCGCGCCGAGAACGTCATGATTGTCGATCTGTGCCGCAATGACCTGACTCGGGTGTGCCGCGGGGGCACGGTGGCGGCCACGTCCCTGTTTGACGTGGAGCGTTATTCGACCGTGTGGCAAATGGTGTCGACGGTGGAAGGCGCGTTGCGGGAGGGGGCGACGCTGACAGATGTCTTCGGCGCGTTGTTCCCCGCAGGCTCGATTACGGGCGCCCCCAAGACCAGCAGCATGCGGCTGATTGCGGAGCTCGAGCACGGCCCACGCGGCGTGTACTGCGGTGCCATCGGGTATGCGTCACCCGATGACCGCGCGACGTTCAACGTGGCCATCCGCACGATGACCGTCCACCGGCCAACCGGGCGCGCCGAGTACGGTGTCGGCGGCGGCATCACCTGGGATTCAACGGCGCCGGACGAACACGCCGAAGCCATGCAGAAGGCGGCGTGCCTCGAAGTGCGGCCGCCGTTCTCGCTGATCGAGACGCTGCGATGGGAGAACGGCGAATATGTACGCCTCGACGCACATCTCGCCCGCCTCAGGGCATCGGCCGACTATTTCGGGTTCGCGGCCTCTTCGGAGGCGCCGGGCTTCAGCCCGGCGCATGTCGCACGGGCTGAAGCCCGTGCGCTCCCTCCCAACCAGCCACAGCGGGTCCGACTCGAGCTCTCGCCAGACGGTCGTGTCTCGGTGGCATGTTCCCCACTGGACATCACGCCAGAGGCGCCGACCTTCATCCTCGCAACCACCCCGGTCGATTCCTCGAATCGGTGGCTGTTCCACAAGACCACGCGTCGGGAAGTCTATGACCACCACAAAGCCGAGCATCCTGATGTCTGGGATGTGTTGCTGTGGAACGAACGCGGCGAACTCACGGAGTTCACGCGAGGCAATGTTGTAGTGGAACTGGATGGCCGTATGGTCACACCATCCAGGGCGTGTGGCCTACTCGGCGGAGTGTTCCGCGAGGTGCTGCTGAACAAAGGCGAGATCGTTGAATCAATCATCACGGTGCGCGACCTCGAAAGGGCCAGCCGAATCTGGTTCGTGAACAGCCTTCGAGAGTGGGTGGCCGTCCGTACCTCTAGCCTTTAGCCTCGTCCCTCAAGCCTTCATAAATCTGATCCATCAACACCTGATCCTCGATCGCGCGCTCGAGCGACATCTGGGGCTGGTCGCCCTCGCGAATGGCCCGCACAAAATCTCGATACATCGCCTGGTAGCCGCGGATATCACGGAATCCTGGAAACAGAATCCGCGGGAACCACGTCTTGCCGCGCACAAACGCAATCACGCCGTTGGACTCAAACGTGATGATGCCTTCACGGCCGAAGATTTTGGAAAAACGCAGACCACGGAACAGAGACGGCACTTCGCGGGAGTAGTACAACGCGCCGGCGGCACCGTTGTCGTATTTGAACGCCACCAGCATGCTCTTGAGTCGTGTGTCCGGACCCTTGGTCGACGGCGGCGGTCGATATCCATGAATGGTCGTGATTTTCGGACCAAGGCTTCCCGCCACGTGCAACCAGTGAATGCCCTCTTCGAAGAATGCGTCGCCGCCGGCCATTGATTCGTCGTTGCGCCAGTCGTCGGCGTTTTTCGGCAGCCGCGCGAGTGTCGTGAAATGTGCAAACAGCATGTCACCGACCGCGTGCTCGGCGAGCAATCGTCGCAGGCACACCGCGAGTGGTTTGTAGTGATCGTTTTCCCCGACCACAATGACTTTGCCCGCCGCCTTGCGCGCAGCCAGCACCGTCTCGTAGTCGGCCATCGTGAGCAAGGCCGGCTTTTCGAGGACGACGTGTTTGCCGGCGGCAAGGGCCTTGAGCGTGAGGTCGAGGTGATACTTGGGCGGGACGGCGATGACTACCGCGTCGATCTGGTCGCTGTTGATGGCGGCCTCATACGAGCCATACGCCGCGACACCCTGATAACGCCGCTTGAATTCTGCCGCCTTGCTCAGATCACGGCTGGCGTAGCTGCACACCACGTCGCCGGCGAGCGAGCGGAGATGCCGGCTGTGCACTTGCGTGATGTAGCCGCAACCGAGAAACGCCAGCCGAATGCGATCTGACACGTCCGTCATTTTAGCCCGCGTGCGGCTGGAAAGAGCCGTTCACCATGATGTTCCATGAGGAGCCATGAAGCAGAAGAGCACCCTGTGAGACAGGAGGTTGGCCGGCCCGGCTCCGCCGGGCCTCGCAGATGGAGAGAAGTGCCAAAAGAATAATCCTCAGGAAAAACAAAAAAGGAGCATTCGTTTGGCACTTCTCTCCATCTGCGAAGCCGCCGAAGGCGGCTGGCCAGCCTCACCCCTCATGTCCCTCATGACCCTTATGGTAATAAAGGTCCAGCGCTCATCAGGATTGGATCGCCACAAAGATCGCAAAGGCGATCAACGCCAGCAGCACAGCGCCTGCGATCTTCCAGAAGCTCTTCGGATAGTCCCCGGCAATCGTGCCTGTGTGTCCGTTGGCGACAACCTGGAACACCTTCGCGCCATATTTATAGGTGAGCAGCCAGACCGGCACCAGGACGTGTTTGAACGTCTGCTGCGAATACGTCGGCTCGATCTGCAGATTTCGGTGGGTGTCACCGGGGACCTGGGCGGCGGACAGATCCCGCAGTTGTGAATGCATCTGAGTCACAGAGGCCTGGGCGGCCTGTTCCAGATCAATCTGGTATCGCTCGACCACAAAGCCCGAGAGGAATGCCGTGTCGTAGGGCACGACCTGCTGCGTCGGGAAGGGCTCAACCTTCTTCAGCAGCCGGTGCTCGACACCTGTGGTGCCGGGAACAGGTTCATCGTCAAACACGTGATCGAGTTCGCCGGCGGCGGGCTCCCAGCGAACGTGGCGCACTTGACGGGTTTGCGTGCGGCCCTGACCGTCGCGGTAGCTTTCGCTCGTGTAGTAGTAGTGTCCCGCCTCGGCCGTCCAGGTGCAGTGCGCGTGCGCGTCGAAGGTCCAGTAGGGAATGTACAGGCCGTGCAGTTGATCGATGAGCGACTTGTGTTTGAACGCGTTGGGCGCAAACCATTTGCTGCCGTACCAGCGCTTCATGGCGTCGCGCACGTTGGCCTGCGACACAGTAAAGGGCAGCAGGCTCTGGGGGCGGATGGGGGCCTCGACGTCGGCGTAGTCCACAAGCGCAGGCGACCCGCAGAACTCGCAGTTCTTACCGACCTTCGCGGGGTCGAAGACCATCACGGCCTTGCAGCTCTGGCACTGCACACTGCGGCGGGTTTCGGCCCAGCCTTTGGCGCTCTCGGGCAACGCCCGAAGCATCTGAACGAGGTCAAGCTCTTCGACGACGCCGCCTGACTTGTGTTTGTCGTACGGAGACTCGGTTCCGCAGAACGGGCACACGAGAAGGCGCTTGCCCGGATTCCATTCGGCCTGGGCCCCACACGCCGGGCACGCGTGTTTATCGCGCGCCGAGACTGATTCGGTCACAGGGCCCGGCCTGAGCGAGTCGCTGGTGTGTGATCAGCCACGAGCCGAAGGCCTCATTGCGCCAGATAGGCGTCGAGCGCGGCCCTGGTCACACGGTAGCTCGCGCCGATCTTCTTGGCCTTGAGTTCACCTGAGTCGAGGATCGCCATGACGTCATTCTCGGGCACACCGAGTACGGCTGCGACATCGGCGGGGGAGAGTAACGTAGGTGGTGTGGGTGGTGTGGGTGAGGTGCCGCCGGCGACTGGCTGAGTGGCCGGTGCATTCGGGTTCATGATTCCCTGCTGCATCATCTGCTGTGCCATGCCGAAGCCCATCGCGAGTTCGGCCGCTGTGCCGGCGGCGCCGCCGCCACCAGGCACGGTCATGCCCTGCGCCATCTGGAACTTCACGTAGTCGTTCAGATTGCCGACCGCGGCCATGCTGGAACGCTTGTCGATTGCGGCTTCCACCTCGGGTGGCACAGACACGTTCTCGACAATGAAACTGGTGATCTCAAGACCGTATTTGGTCGAGACGGCAGGATTGATGATCGGCAGGAGGGCTTCGCCCAGCTCGGAGTACCGGGTCGCGATGTCGAGGGCCGGCACCTTCGCGGACGCCAGCGCTTCGCTGAACACACTCACCATACGGGAGCGCATCGTGTCGGCGAACTCGTCGAGGCGGAAGTGGTGATCGGAACCGGCGACTTCCTTGATGAAGAGTGCCGGGTCGGTGATCTTGAAGTCAAACGTGCCGAATGCGCGCAGCCGCACGATGCCGAAGTCGTCATCGCGCATCATGACCGCGTTGGCCGTGCCCTATTTGTTGCCGGTGAACAGGCGCGTGGTGACGTAGAAGACGTCGGCCTTGAACGGCGAGTTGAAGAGAT
>JBKJTD010000263.1:0-6615 GCA_046590915.1 Vicinamibacterales bacterium | reverse complement strand
GGGGCCGGACCATCGACGGTGAACGCAGGGTGCCGAGCGCCGGCCTGAAGTCCGCAAAGTTGCCGTCTTTCCTGCGGTAGAGCTTGGACTTCCGATTGAGAAAGGCGAACAGGTCGGCAAACTCTCCAACGGTTTCCGATGAACCGAGCAACAGGATGCCGTTGGGCTTGAGCGCGTAGTGGAACATCGGGATCAATCGGTGATGCAGATCCGGTCCCATGTAGATGAGCAGGTTTCGGCAACTGATCACATCGAGGCGCGAGAACGGGGGATCGCGGATGATGTCCTGTTCGGAGAAGACCAGCATGTCCCTGATGGTTTTGTGGACACGGTAACTGCCGTCGCTGGGTTCCCGCACGAAGAACCGCGCGAGCCGTTCAGGCGAGACGTCGGCGGCGATGTTGGTCGGATAGACCCCGGCGCGCGCCACCTCGATTGCACGGGGGTCCACGTCGGTGGCGAAAAACTGCACGGTATAGGCCTGCTTGATCGCCTGCATGCGCTCCTGCAGCAGGATGGCGAGCGAGTAGGCTTCTTCGCCCGTCGAGCACCCCGCGCACCAGACGCGAATGGTTGCGCCCGCAGGTGTATCGTCGAACAGACGCGCCACGGCTTCTTTGAGCGCCGCAAACACATCCGTATCCCTGAAAAAACTGGTAACGCCGATCAGGAGGGCACCAAACAGCGCATCGGCCTCCGCCGGTGCGTCGCGGATGTAGCGCACATAGTCGGCCAGCCCGGCGATCTGATTGACGGCAATGCGTCGCTGGACTCGCCGAAGCACGGTGCTTTGTTTGTACTGGGAAAAATCGTGGCCGGTTCTGGAGCGGAGCAGGACGAGGATCTTATTCAGCGCCTCTTCGGTGCCGCGTGTGCCTGCTGTGAGGGCCTCGGGCCCGCCACCGAACCTTCGTGCGACGAACGCGAGCAACTCCGCCGGCATCTCTGCGGGTGGCAGCACGTAGTCCACCAGCCCGGTCGCAATGGCGCTGCGCGGCATCCCGTCGTGTTCGGTGGAGTCAGGTGACTGTGCCATGACCATGCCGCCATCGCCTTTGATGGCACGCGCACCCAGTGTGCCGTCACTGGCGGTTCCCGAGAGGACGATACCGATGGCCCGATCGCGCTGATCCTCGGCAAGCGAGCGAAAGAAGAAGTCAATAGGCAGTCGCAGCCCGCGCGCGGCGTGCGGTTCAAACAACTGCAGCGACCCGTTGAGGATGGCCATGTCCCTATTGGGCGGAATGATGTAGACGGTGCCGGCTTCGACCCGCATCCCGTCCTCCGCCTCCACCACCGGCAAGGTAGTGTATCGACTCATCAGATCGCGCAACAGACTCTTGTGGTTGGGTGCCAGATGCTGCACCAGCACAAACGCCAATCCCGGATCGGGGCTCGCCGGCATCGCTGAGAAAAATGCCTCGAAGGCCCCGAGGCCACCGGCCGAAGCGCCGATGCCTACAATTGTGACCCCGCCCGGTTTCATGTCAGCAGGGTATCTTCAATACCGCACACGGCCGTGGCTATTTGTCCGGTCCTCATCAGCAGTCCCACCAGTCGCGCTACCGGGTGGACAGTGCGACATCCGACATGACGGTTGCGGCCAGTGGAAGGTCGATCACAAACACACACCCGCTGCCGGGCAAGTTGCGAATCGCGATGTCTCCACCATGGGCCCTGACCGCCTTACGCGAGATTGACAGACCCAGGCCCAGCCCCGTCTGGTCTCGACCACGGCGCTGACCGAACGCTTGAAACGGATCCCCCGAATGCTCAGGAATTCCGCCGCACTGGTCTTCCACCTCGATCCGCAGTCGCCCATCGACGCTCAGCGCTCGTAGCCAAACACTGCCCCCGGGTTGTGTGTAGTTGAAGGCGTTGCTCAGCAAATTCATGATGGCGGACGACAGTAGGTGCGGGTCTCCGTCGATCACCCACGCCGGGTCGCCGGTGTCCACGGTGAGGCTGAGGCCACGAGAGTCGGCATGAAGTCCCCCGGCGACCGCGATGCCGTCCAACAGCGGGGTCACACCCACCGCTTCACGCCGCTGGTCACTGGCCGCGATGCGCACTTCCGCGAGCGTGTTCTCAACAAGGTCGCGCAGTCCCATCAGGCTTCGGCCCAGCACGGCTCCCGTACTGCCATTGATGGCGACCGTGCCGCGTCGGAGCGTCTGATACGCCAAATGCGCCGTGTTGAGCAGGTTGCGTGTCTCATGTGCCAGATGTCCCAATCGTTGGGACTCCTGCTGTGACCGCGCCTCGGATGTGATCCGGGCGTGCTCAGTGACGGCTTCGGCGATGGCGGTGTCGAGACAGGCGTTCAATTCGCGGAATTCCTCCGTCGAGATGGGCGCATTGTGTTCGAGGGCGATCTCGGTGACCGCCTGGCAGATGTCCCCGTAGTCATGCACCACCTCCGACACGGTAAAACCGAGCGCCATCAACTCCCGGCCGTGCCGGGTGGCGCCGACGCTCAGGGCCCCGTCGGGCTGCTGCGCATCGACCTTCGTCGTCCGAAGCGCCTCCGCCAACTGGGCCAGAAACAGGGGCACACCACTCTCGAGTTCCAGCGCGGACGCGGCCGGCCAGGGCCGCGCGGCCAGTTTTTGGCGCGCTCTCGCGATAATCGAATCGCGATAGGTCACGACAAATTCATGCAACATATGGGGACTCCAGGTGCTGAGCGTGTCTGAGTTGCAGCACCATTACTGTGCAAATTCGAACGTCTGTGCCGTCAGCTCTCGCCATCCGCTCACACGTTCCGCCCGTAGATGCCGTATGTCCGGTCGATTCTGCATTGTCCTGCTCCTGTGGTGCGCCACCCCGGCCGTGGCCCAAGGCCCCGCCGGTCTCACAGGAACGGTCATTGACGCCAGTGGATTTCCCTTGCCTGGCGTGTCGGTCCAGGTGACCTCGGCGGACCGCCGGTCAACAGTGGTGGTCACCTCGTCGGAGTCCGGCCGCTTCCACTTCGTAAAGCTCCCCGACGGGATCTACTCGGTCATCTGGTCCCTCCCGAACTTCGCCGAGGTCCGACGGCCTCGCGTCGAAGTCTCCGCCAGTGCCCCGGCCATCGTGAATGTGACGATGCAGCTGTCGATGGACGCCACCGTGGTCGTCACCGCGCGCGACACCTTCCGCAATCTGGCTGATCTCGCGAACCCTGCCGAGAACCTGGTCGGCGTGGCCTCAGCGGCCAGCGAGGGTGCCGTGACCGGCCAGCAGATCGCCACCAGGCCGATCATGCGCGCGGCCGAAGTGCTCGAAGCGGTTCCTGGGGTCATCAGCAGTCAACACTCCGGCGAAGGAAAGGCCAATCAGTACTACCTCCGTGGCTTCAATCTCGACCACGGCACCGACTTCTCCACCATCGTCGCCGGCGTCCCTGTGAATCTGCCCACACATGCCCATGGGCAGGGATATTCGGACTTGAATTTTCTGATCCCCGAACTGGTGACCGGCGTGCAGTTCCGAAAGGGACCCTACTTTGCGCAGTCGGGCGACTTCTCTGCAGCAGGGTCGGCCAACATCAACTATGCCAACGTCCTGGCGCAGCCCACGGCCAGCGCCAGCATCGGGCAGCACGGCTGGGGACGAATGTTTGCTGCGGCCTCACCGCGCCTGGCCCGCGGCCATCTGCTTGCCGCGCTGGAGCTCAATCACAACGACGGCCCGTGGCAGCGGCCCGACCAATACCGAAAGGTCAATGGGGTGTTGCGGTTCAGTCGCGGCACGTCCCAGAACGCGTGGTCGGTGACGGCGCTGTCGTACAACGCACGATGGAATGCCACTGACCAGATTCCGCAACGCGCCATCGACGACGGCCGCCTGGGCCGATTCGGGCAGGTGGACGCCACCGCCGGTGGTCACACAGCCAGACATAGTGTGGCCGGCGAATTTCAGCGAAGCAACGGCAGCTCGATGACCCGTGCGACGGCGTATGCGTCGCGCTACCGGCTCAATTTGTTTTCCAATTTCACCTACGCCCTCGATGACCCCATCAACGGCGACCAGTTTGAACAAGCTGATCGGCGATGGACAACCGGGGCCAGCGTGGCACACACCCGTCGCCTGCGTCTGGGAGCCAGAAGCGGCGAGTACACGCTGGGCGTGCAGGCACGGCGAGACGACATTCCGCTGGTCGGCCTGTATCGCACATCGCAACGTGCCCGCCTCTCGACCACTCGGCAAGACGACGTGACGCAGGCGTCGATTGGCGTCTTTGGTGAGGCCGAGATGCGCTTCGCGCCGTGGCTGCGCACGTCGCTTGGGTTGCGCGTCGATCGATACTCCGCGCGCGTGACTTCGAACGATCCGTTGAACTCAGGCAGAGCGGACAGCCGAATCGTCAGCCCAAAAGCGGGAGCGATTTTCGGACCGTGGAAGGCGACCGAAGTGTATGTGAATGCCGGGCGAGGTTTTCACAGCAACGATGCGCGCGGCACAACCATTACGCGCGATCCGGCAACGGGCACACCCGTCGACCGCGTCACACCGCTGGTGCGCGCGGACGGTGCGGAGATCGGCGTCCGTTCCGTCGTCATCCCGCGACTGCAGACCACGCTGGCGATATGGGGGCTGGACCTTGCGTCGGAGCTGGTCTTTGTCGGAGACGCCGGCACAACCGATGTGAGCCGACCGAGTCGGCGGCGGGGCGTCGAGTGGAGCAACTACTTCCGTGTGTCAGACCAGATCACGATCGATGCCGACCTGGCCTGGTCCCGCGCGCGATTTGCGGACGCGGACCCGGCCGGCACCTTCATCCCGGGTGCGGCCGAGGTCGTCGCTGCCCTGGGCATTACCGTGGATCGCGCGACCGGCCTGTTTGGCAGCGTGCGACTGCGGTACTTCGGCCCACGTGCGCTCGTGGAGGATAACGCGACACGATCACTCTCGACGGGTCTGCTCAACGCGCAGCTGGGTTACCACCTGTCGCCACAGGTCCACATCGTCGTCGATGGGTTCAACCTCTTGAACTCCCGCACCAGCGATATCGACTATGTGTATCGGTCTCGACTTCCTGGTGAGCCCACCGAAGGCGTCGAAGGGATGCATACACATCCGGCGCTCCCTCGCTCTGTGCGCGGTCTGGTGCGAGTGCGCTTCTAGCGGGGCGACCGTCGGCAGGTCGGTGTGCTTTACAAGACAGACGACAGAGCGTGGGTTTGGCACCATGACGGTCACATGTCTGACCCACGAAATGACGCCCACGACAAGAAAGTCGCTCACGAAAAGAAACAGCAGGAGTCGGCGGAGCCAGCGGAAGCCGAAACTGCCGAGGTGACCGAGGTCGCCACGGTGCCACCCTCGGCGGCGCTGGAAGGCTCGTTGGCGGTGCTCGCCAAACTCAAGGACCTGGAGTTTCACTCCCGGGGTCACCTGGAACGACTCGCGGAACTGCAGATGACCGTCGAAGACGAGCTGAAGCAGAAGGACATGGCAGGTCCCATCAGCGAGGTCTACTCGGCACAGAGTTCCGTTCAAACCCAGCTCACCTCCCTGATTGACGCGTACAAAGCGGAGTGTGACCGGCTGCAGGGCTGACTTCACAACGTGGGATGGGCGACGAACCACTCTGGCATAGTGACGACCCCGCAGCACGCCTCGTCGAATTACTGTCGACCGACGAGGAGCTGAAGGTTGCGCCGTTGCGTCGGGACGTCCGCCTGCTGGGGACGCTGCTCGGTCAGGTGATCCGCGAGCAGACGGGCGTCGAGCTGTTCAACGTCGTCGAGACGCTCCGGGGCCTGGCCATTCGTCACCGCGACACGGCGGCCGCGGATGTGGGGTTGATGCAGGAAGCCGAGCGGCTGGTGGACTCGGTTCCCGTGCGCGACGGCTACGGGCTGGCGCGCGCCTTTGCCATCTACTTCGACCTGACCAACCTCGCCGAAACCGCGCATCGCCGGCGCAGGCGGCGTGCAAGGGAGCATCAGGGCGACGAGCCACCGCAGCCAGGAACGCCGGCCGGAACCATGCGTCGCCTTGCCGAGGCCGGCCTCGATCTCGACGCCGTGCGGCAGCATCTGCTGGCGATCGAGGTGGTGCCGGTCTTCACGGCCCATCCGACCGAGGTCTCGCGTCGCACCGAGCTTTTCAAACAACGCCGCATTGCCGAGGCACTCGACCGCCTCGACTGGTTGCCGCTGACCAGGACTGACGCGTCAGCCCACCAGGAGAGCATTGCCGCCGAGATTACGTCGCTGTGGCAGACCGATGATGTGCGGCAACGGCAGCCCACCGTGCTTGACGAGGTCAGGATGGGCCTCGACTACTACAAGGACGTGATTATCGACACCATGCCGGCCGTGTACGACGAACTGCGCGCGGCCCTGCGTCGTACGTATGGCAGTGGTGCCGACAGTGAGCGTGTGCCGTTGTGCGTGCGCTTCGGTTCCTGGATTGGCGGTGATGCCGATGGCAATCCGCACGTCACGCCTGCAGTGACACGCGCAGCGCTGCAGGCCGCACGCGAGACCATCCTGGACGCCTACACTCGACGACTCGAAGATGTGGTCGAGCGTCTGAGCGCATCCGTCATGCTAGTGCCCGTCTCACTCGGTGTACAGCAACGGCTGGACGAGTATGTGGCGACGATTCCCTCGGTGGATT
>JBKJTD010000147.1:0-5076 GCA_046590915.1 Vicinamibacterales bacterium | reverse complement strand
TGCGCCTCGTCGGCCCGTCACCCACCCCATCGCGGCAGCCGCGGCCAACACCGACGCGGCGGCCGCAACATGCACGGCGCGTGCTCGGGGAGAACGGGTTGCCGCCCGCGTCTGAGGCGGACTGCTGACCAACTCGGTGCTCGGATCCAGTGCGATCCGTCCCTCTCCGATGTCGCGAAGGCGCTGGCGCGGATCCCGCTGCAGGCATCGGTGCAGCAACGTGACCAGTCGCGGCGGCAGGGAGGCCGGCAGCGCGCTCACGTCAGGATCCCGGCTCACGACCTGCGCGATGATGTCGGCCACGCTGTCGCCCGAGAACAACCGTGTGCCCGTCAGCATTTCGTAGAGGACGACACCGAACGCCCAGATGTCGGCCCGCTTGTCCACGGGGCGTCCCCGGGCTTGCTCTGGCGCCATGTAAGCCGCGGTGCCAAGGATGATCCCCTGCGCGGTCAACGCGGGGTTCATGAGCGTGGACATCGAGTCGCTGCTGTTGGAAGCAGGATCGAAGATCTTAGCAAGGCCAAAGTCGAGGACTTTGACCACTCCGTCGGCGCGAAGTCGAATGTTGGCAGGCTTCAGGTCGCGGTGAACGATGCCGAGTTCGTGCGCCGCCTCAAGAGCGTCCGCGATTTGCCGGGCGGCCGAAAGAGCCTCCTCCACGGGAAGTGGACCCGCCGCGATCCGCTGCGAAAGGTCCACCCCTTCGACCAGCTCCATCACCAGCGCCCGCACACCGTCCGCCTCCTCGACACCATAAATCTGCGCGATGTTGGGATGGTTGAGCGCTGCGAGTGTGCGTGCCTCGCGGTCAAACCGCGCGATGCGGTCGGCGTCCGCGGAGGACGGCTGGGGAAGGATCTTCAGTGCGATCGTCCGGCTCAGTCGCGGATCATGCGCCCGGTAGACCAACCCCATGCCGCCGGCCCCAAGGGGACCAAGGATCTCGAGCGCGCCGAAGCGAGACCCTGGGGCTAAGGAATGGGACTCGGGGCTCATGCACCCATACTACCAAGACCACTGCGGCACCCAAGACCCCCCGGGTGCCTTCGGGCGGCTTCGGTGTGCGAGAATGAGACCCTTTGAAGGAGCCCCCATGCGTGTGAGTGGAATTGTTCTGTCGTGTTTCGCAGTGTCCATGGTTGTGTCCTGTTCCCACGGGTCCCAAACCCCGCAGCCCGTTCAGCCGCCACCTCCTCCGGCGCAGAGCCAGGTCGTCGCCACGATTCCCGTGGGTCCCAATCCGGCAGGCATCCTGGCAACGGCCGACGCGATCTACATTGCGAACAACAACCAGGCGGGGCCGGGCAGTGTGGGCCTGCTCCTGCCACACGCCGGCACGGCATACCTGAGCGCCTATCAGCAGACGCCCGACATCGACGGCCCGCCGTCGAGTTTTGCCGGGACGTACGACCTGGCGCTGTCACGCGACGGACGCACACTGTTCGCGCTCAACAGCGGCATCAGCGAAGTCGGCACCACGATCAGCCTGCTTGACACCGGCACACGCCAGTTCAAGGGGTCGATTGGGGGCATCAACGGACCCGATGGCATGGTGATTCTGCCGGACGGCAAGACCGCCTACGTGGCCAATTACGGGTTCTACGACTACAAGACCGTCAACGTCAGCAAGGTGGATTCGAGACTCTCCGTGGTTGACCTGGAAAGCGGCAGAGTCCTGAGGCACATTGCCGTCCAGCGCGGGCCCGATTCGCTCATCCTGTCGCCGGATGCCCGCACGCTCTATTGCGCGAATGTGTACGACAACAGCGTCAGCGTAATCGATACGAGCACGAACACGGTCACAGCGACGCTCACCGACACGAGCCTGCTCGGACCGTTCACGATGGCGTTGACGCCGGACGGGAAGTTTCTGCATATCGTGAACTATGGCAATCCGCTGTTTCCTGCGCGCACAGACAACAACACGGTGACGGTGATCGACACGGCGACAAACGCCGTTGTGAAAGTCATCGCCGGGGTCGGGTCGTCACCGTCGGGCATCGCCATCACGCCAAACGGAAAGTTCGCGTACGTCACCAGCTACGCCAGCCAGGGAACGGTCGCGGTGATTGACCTGGCGGCGGGGGCCGTGATTCAAACCCTGAGCGTCGGGACGCTGCCGTCTGAAGTCGCCATCGATCCGGCAGGCACGTACGCGTACGTCACCAATTTCCGCGACAGCACGGTGTCGGTGATTCAGATTCCACAGGTGCGGTAGGCGGAGCGCACCTGGTGTCCGTCACGGCGGCACCGGGGCGGTGAGGACGCGACGTTCTGATACGCCCGGGTCAGGCCATGACGGCCAGGACTCCCGCAAAGGGCTCCGCCAATTCGCGCTTTCCGCTGACCGACATCGCGTCAAGGACCTCATCGCGGGAGCGCTGCTTGAAGAACATCCGCCATGCCGTGTCCTGATCCACGCGAAGATGAGTCGTCGCGTGTGGGAGCGCACCATTGAAGAGCCGCCATCCACGCGGTTCACGGACCAGTGACCAGGCACCGCCGGCTTCGCCGGTGATGTCGACCGTGACGACGGACGCGGGCTCGGCCTCGAGGCGCCGATACGCAAACGGCAGTGCGCGCATTGACACGTCGAGCACGGGGAACAACCAACGGCGCGCGACCAGCGGCGGGGCACCCACGGCCTCGACGATCTGCTGGTGGTGATGCCACCGCTCGGTGTACTCGCGACCGAGGTCGAACCACACGGCCGACTCGTGCTCACCGGCCCACGCCACGCCGAAGTGCGCCGGCGCATGCAGGTCCTGGCTTTCGAAGAAGTCGGCCAGCTGGCGTCCGACGACGTCGAGCAGTTCGATCGACAGACGCGGACTCACGCGGCGGCCCGCCCCGACCCAGTCGGCGTTGAGTTGGTTGATGTGGGCGGTGATGTCAGCCACGGTGCACATCTCCACGCCGGGGGAGGGCAGGGCGTGCCCGTCCCGATTGGCGCTCAGCCGCCGGATGGCCGTGTCGGTCAGGTGCGCGACGACGTCGCCAACGGACCACTGCGGCGCCGACGTCGGCCGCTGCCAGTCCTCGGCGCGCAACGTCCGCAGCACCATCAGCAGTTCCTGGTGCAGCGGCGC
Source organism: Vicinamibacterales bacterium (assembly GCA_046590915.1). GTDB lineage: Bacteria > Acidobacteriota > Vicinamibacteria > Vicinamibacterales > SCN-69-37 > SYFT01. The sequence continues at coordinate 1,984 of JBKJTD010000147.1, read as the reverse complement.
GAACAGCGACCGCACATCAACAACGCCGGCGGGTGTGATCTGTGGCACGTCGTCAGCTTACGCCAGCGCGCAGCCCTCTATCGGTTCGGCCGCAGGCCCACCTCGCCGCGCTCCAGGTCGATGCGGACGAGGTAGTGCCTGAGGAACTCGTGCCCGATGATGCCGCCCATTTCGTAGCCGAGAAGCGCGCTGGGGGCGTCCAGGTTCAGGACAGCGACCGACCGCTGCGATGTGCCGACGCCGGGCGCCAGTTCGAGATCCACAAACGGCAGCAGGAACGCGCCGCGGTCCCATCCCGAGGTGCCGTACACCCGCACCGGAACCAGGCGCGTGCCGGGATTGACGGGCAGCCGGCTCGCCACTTTGCGGCTGATCGAGACCGCCGTGCCGCCCGTATCCAGAATGAAACTGGCGGCCGTGTGGCGGTTGAGGGTGACCCGCACCGTCGCGAGGCGCAGCATCCGCATGGGGAGACGCGTGGGGAAGTCGGCCTCCTCGAACTGCCGCGACATCGTCAGGACGCCGCGCACGTAGTCGATTTCCATTGAGAAGCCGAGCGCGAGCGGCGAAAACCCGGCACCCTCCTGCCGCGGAATCTCAGTCAGCGTGGGGCTCTTGATGAGGCCCGGGACATTCCGGATGCGGAAGTCGCCAATCAGAAGTTCGTCAATCTTCGCAACCTGCAGCACGCGGAAGCCGACTCCGAGGCTGCCGACGCCTGCCGTCTGCAGTGTCAGCGTCGGGCGGACTCCCGCGCGCGCGGCGATGGCCGGCGTCAGCGTCGTCTGATCGGTGCCGGTGTCGAGGGTGAACTCCACGGGCGTGTTGCCATTTACGCGCCCGCGCACCAGGAGCCGGTTGTCCACGACCCGGAACGGGATGTGGTACGTCTCGCGCCGGTCGATCACATCAAAGGGCACCCGGTCGCCGAAGCTGCGCAGAAAAGCCGACTGTGCCTCGGCCCATTTCGCCATCTCGCTTCCGTCGCGCGATGGAATCAGGTCACGGTACCGGTCGAGCGCATCGGCTGCGAGCCGAAACTGGCGCGTCTCTTCAAGAATCGCCGCCAGCGTGTGGTGAAAGGCCGGTTCCCTGGGGGCGGCGGCAATCGCCTGGCGCACATCACTGAGCGCCGCCTCGAAGCGGCGGCGTGACGCGTGTGAGCGCCCACGTCCGTGCAGTGCGGTGGGGTCGGCCGCGTCAATCGCCAGCGCGGCCTCGTACCGATCTTCCGATTCGTCAAACAGGCCCGACGCCCAGAGCGCGTCGCCGTGCAGCGCGACAGCCGACGCCAGGTGGCCGTCGCGCGCCGCCACGGCGGCGCCTTCTTTGGCCGCCTCGGCAAACAGGCTCAACCTCAGCAGGGCGCGCACCATGCCTGCACCGGCCTTGGCCCTGGTCAGGGCCTCGTCACTTTCGCGCAGCGAGCGGTACGCGACGTAAGCATCTTCATACTGAAGGCGCGCCATCAGCGTGTCGGCCTTGGCGAGCTGGGTGTCCTGGGAAACCGGTGCCTGGGCTGACACCGTGAGCGTCAGGATGATCATCGCGAGCGAACCTCGCGCCAAGCCTCTCACGGCGTGAAACATGATGCGTCGGAGCCTATCACTTTCACCTCATCACCATCACCGAGCAGTAGGCGCCGGGCCGCTCGCACGCGACGCTCCATTGAGCTCCTACGACGACATGATCTTCTTGCCGGCCTTGCGGTTCTTCACGGGACCTTTGCCCCCTGGTGCCTTCGCTGCCCGTTTCTTCGCCGCGACCATCTTCCCGCCTCTGCTGCTTTTCTTTGCCATGGGGCAGGGTCACACGCCACGCATCACGTTTTCTGTTCAATCCTGTACAGGGCTCCCAAAACGACAACGCCCCGCATCGCCGATGCCGACCGGGTCGTTGCGCCACTGCAGGGGTGGTGGACCGGAGCGCTGGGCCTTGAGCTGGCCCCCAAATCTTTTTGGAGCGACCCTTCCGCACTGGAACG
>JBKJTD010000087.1:0-5117 GCA_046590915.1 Vicinamibacterales bacterium | reverse complement strand
GGCGAAGCGAAGGTGGGCGACATGGTCGCCATTGCGCCGACGCGGCCGCTGAGCCGCAGCAAGCGTTGGGTTGTGACCCGTATCGTGGAGCGCGCGCGCCTGTAAGGGCCGGCGCTTAACCAGAAAGATTCAGGAGATACGCCATGATTCAAATGCTTTCGGTCCTTGACGTCGCCGACAATTCCGGCGCGCGCAAGATCTCGGTCATCAACCCGATCGGCGGGTCGACCGGCCGCTACGCCCGGATCGGTGACATCGTCACCGCCTCGGTCAAGGAAGCCACCCCGGACTCGACCGTGAAGAAGGGGCAGGTTGTCAAGGCCGTCATTGTGCGGACGCGCAAGGAACTGCGTCGCCGTGATGGCTCCTATATCCGGTTCGACCGCAACGCGGCCGTGATCGTGAACAACGAAGGCGAGCCGGTGGGCACGCGCGTGTTCGGTCCGGTGGCCCGTGAGCTGCGCGAGCGCCGGTTCATGAAGATTATTTCGCTGGCGCCGGAGGTGCTGTAATGGCGGGTTTGCAGTCCCCCCTCAAGAAGAACGACCACGTCGTCGTGATCACCGGACGTGATCGCGGCAAGAAGGGCCGGATCCTGGTCGTTGAACCGACCAAGAACCGCCTGATTGTTGAAGGCGTGAACGTCATCAAGAAACACACGAAGCCCAATCCCCAGCGCAACATCAAGGGCGGCATCGTGGAGCGCGAGGCCTCAGTGGTGGCCTCGAAGGTGCAGCTGGTGTGCCCGCTGTGCAATGCGGCGACGCGGATCGGGCATCAGTTGCTCGAGGACGGCCGCAAGGTGCGGATCTGCCGCAAGTGCAAGGGAGTGGTCGACAAATGACCGAAGCAAAGATCGCATCCCGCCTGCGGGATCGTTACAACAAGGAAGTCGTGCCGGCTCTGACGAAGGAGTTCGGGTACAAAAACATCATGGCCGTGCCGAAGATCACCAAGGTGGTCATCAACATGGGGCTTGGTGAAGCGACGCAGAACAGCAAGATCGTCGACACGGGCGCCGAAGAGCTCGGCAAGATCTCCGGCCAGAAGGCCTCGGTGACCCGTGCCAAAAAATCGATCGCCCAGTTCAAGGTGCGGCAGAACATGCCCATCGGCGCGATGGTCACGTTGCGTGGACAGCGCATGTATGACTTTCTCGACCGGATGATTGCGGTGGCGCTGCCGCGCGTGCGTGACTTCCGTGGCATTTCGCCGCGCGGGTTTGACGGCCGCGGCAACTATACGCTCGGCCTCAAGGACCAGTTGATCTTCCCGGAGATCGATTATCTCAAGGTCGACAAGGCGCGCGGCATGAACATCTCGGTCGTGACCACGGCCAAGAGCAACGAAGAAGCGCGGCGGCTGTTGCAGTTGATCGGCATGCCGTTCCGGCAGAATTAGAAGCAGAGATTCAGGTAAAACATGGCTACTACTGCAAAACGCGTCAAGGATGCCCAGGGGCTGAAGTTCGGAGTGCGGGCGCGCAACCGCTGCAAGAAGTGCGGACGTCCGCGGGCTTACATGGGCAAGGTCGCGCTGTGCCGCCTCTGCTTCCGTGAACTGGCGTTGCGTGGCGAAGTCGCCGGCGTCATCAAGAGCAGCTGGTAACGTCCGGCAAAGACACAGACGAAGATCGACGAGCTGAGAGATAAGAAAATGACCGATCCGATCGCAGACATGCTGACCCGACTCCGGAACGCGGTGAACTCGCGGCACACCCGCGTGGATGTCCCGGCGTCCCGCCTCAAGGCGGAGATCGCAAAGATCCTGGAGCGCGAAGGCTACATCCAGGGATTCAAGATGGTGGACGCCGCCGATGAGACGGGGCCCGTCATCCGCATTTCCCTGAAGTACGGCCCACGCGGCGAGAAGGTCATCACCGGGATTTCCCGCGTGAGTCGACCGGGCCGCCGGGTGTATTTCGGTCGGAACGATGTGCCCAAGGTCCTGGGTGGCCTTGGCACAAGCATTCTGACCACGTCACATGGCGTCATGTCCGGCCGCGAAGCGGTCAAGGCTGGCGTCGGTGGCGAAGTTCTCTGCAACATCTGGTGAAACTGATATGTCTCGAATTGGCAAGAAACCGATTCCAGTGCCCAAGGGCGTCACGGTCAACGTGGGCAAGGGCGTCGTCGAGGTCAAGGGACCCAAGGGCGCGCTCAAGCAGGCCGTGCCTCCGGGCATTAATTTTAAATTGGACGGGGCTGAGCTCGTCGCCGCGACCGACAACCCCGAGGACAAGGCCCTCGGCAAGTTCCACGGTCTGGCGCGCAGCCTTGTCGCCAACGCGGTCCAGGGTGTGAACGAAGGCTTCAAGCGTGAACTCGACATCGTGGGTGTCGGCTATCGCGCGGAGCTCAAGGGCCAGCAGGTCCACTTCGCCCTCGGGTATTCGCATCCGGTGGTGTTTGACATCCCCAAGGGCATCGATGTCGCGGTCGACAAACAGACGCACATCACGGTGACCGGCGTGGACATGCAGCTGGTCGGCCAGGTGGCCGCCAACATCCGTCGTCTGCGTAAGCCGGACCCTTACAAGCAGAAGGGTGTCCGCTACATGGGCGAGATTTTGAAGAAGAAGGTCGGCAAGACCGGCGCCTAGGCGCTGAGTCGGAGCATAACCATGAAGATCAAGACCACAAAAGACCGCCGCGAACGTATCCGCCTCCGGCAGCGGAAGCGGATTTCCGGCACGGCCGAACGTCCACGCTTGGCGGTGTTCCGCTCGGTGACGCACATTTACGCGCAGGTGATTGACGACCTCGCCAGCCACACGATTGCGGCGGCGTCGAGCACGGAACCCGCGCTGAAGGACACGTTCACCGGCACGGTGCGTGGCGGCAACAAAGCGGGCGCCGAAGCGTTGGGCAAACTCATTGCCGAGCGGCTCAAGGAAAAGGGCATCACGCGGGTGGTGTTCGACCGCGGTGGCAATCTGTATCACGGTCGGGTGCGTGCGGTCGCTGAAGCGGCGCGTGCGGCCGGGCTCGAGTTTTAGGTCGGAGCGAACATATGGATTACCGCGAAAAAATCGATCCGTCCCAGATGGACCTCAAAGACACGGTCGTCAGCATCGGCCGCGTCACGAAGGTCGTCAAGGGCGGCAAAAACATGAGCTTCAGCGCGCTGGTCGTCATCGGTGACGGCGCCGGCGTGGTGGGCTTTGGCATCGGCAAGGCGAAGGAAGTGCCGTCAGCCATCAAGAAGGCGATTGAAGCCGCCAAAAAGCAGCTGATTCGCGTCCCGATGGCGGGCAGCTCGATACCGCATCCGGTGCTCGGCCAGTTTGGCGCCGGCTCGGTATTGCTCAAGCCTGCGCCAGACGGCAAGGGCATCATCGCCGGTGGCGCCGTGCGCGCGGTGGTGGAAGCGGCCGGCATTCACAACGTGCTGACCAAGTCGCTGGGTTCGCCCAATGCGCACAACGTCGTGCGCGCGACCTTCGACGCGTTGACCCGTCTCCGGAATCCTGCCGACGTGGCCCGGCTGCGCGGCAAGGACCTCGAAGAGCTGGTGGGGGCGTAAGGCGATGGCGACGTTGAAGGTCACGCAACTCAAGAGCACGATCGGGTTCAACAAGAGCCAGGCCGTGGTGGTGAAGTCGCTCGGGCTGCGCCGCATCCGTCACACCATTGAGGTGCCGGACACGGTGGCCAACCGCGGGATGTTGCGCAAGGTGCGCCATCTCGTGCACATCGAAGGGGAGAAGTAGAACCCATGTCACTGAATACGCTGCGTCCGCCCAAGGGCGCAAAACACAAGAAGTCCCGCGTGGGTCGTGGTCCTGGCTCCGGCCATGGCAAGACGTCCGGTCGCGGCGAAAAGGGCGCGCAGTCGCGCTCCGGCTTCTCGTTCAAGCGCGGCTTTGAAGGCGGCCAGATGCCGCTCCATCGTCGTCTGCCCAAGCGCGGTTTCACCAATCCGTTCCGCGAGGAATACGCGATTGTGAACCTCGACACGCTGGCGGAAGTCTTTGATGCCGGATCCGACGTGACCCCCGAAGTGCTGCGCGAGCGCGGGCTCGTGCGGGACGCGCGCGCCCGTATCAAGGTGCTCGCCCGTGGGGAGTTTGCGAAGAAGCTGACGGTGCGTGCGCACAAGTTCAGCAGCACGGCCGCCGAGAAGATTGCAGCCGCCGGCGGCGTGGCGGAAGTGATCGCCGGATAACGTATGGATAGCGTCAAGAACATTTTCGCCGTCCCGGAACTGCGCAGGCGGGTGCTGTTCACCTTCGGCCTGCTCGCGGTCTACCGCATCGGCAGCAAGATCCCGACGCCGGGAATCAATACGGTCGCGCTCGAGGAAATTGCAGCGCGGGCGGCGGGCACGATGTTCGGCCTCTACGACATGTACTCGGGGAACAATCTGTCGCAGATGACGATCTTCGCGCTCGGCATCATGCCGTATATCAGCGCGTCGATCATCCTGCAGCTGTTGACGGTCGTCTGGCCGTACCTCGAACGCCTCTCGAAAGAAGGCGACCTCGGCCGCAAGAAGATCACGCAGTACACGCGCTACGGCACGATCCTGCTGTCGATCATTCAGGCGCTGGGCATCGCGTTCTTCCTGGAGAGCAACACCAACATCAGTGGCGGACTGCCGCTGGTGTACAACCCGGGCTGGGCCTTCCGCCTGATGACGATCATGACCCTGACGACCGGGTCCATCTTTGTCATGTGGTTGGGCGAGCAAATCACCGAACGCGGGATTGGCAACGGCATGTCGTTGCTCATCTTCGCCGGTATCGTCGTGGGGCTGCCCACGGCCATCACCAGCACGTTGCAGCAGTTGCAAACGGGCGACATTACGTTGTTCACGCTCATCGCATTGATCGCGCTGATGGTGCTGGTGGTCGCGGCGATTGTGTTTGTGGAACGGGGGCACCGCAAAGTCACTGTGCAATATGCGCGGCGGATGGTCGGGCGGCGGATGATGGGCGGCGCAAGCACGCACATTCCGCTCAAGGTGAACACGGGCGGCGTCATGCCGGTCATCTTTGCGTCGTCCATTCTGGCCTTCCCGGCGACGATCGCGTCCATGCCGGTGCTTGCGCAGAATCCGATGGCCATGGGTGTCGTGCAGCAGCTCTCGCAGGGGTATCCCCTGTATGTGCTGCT
>JBKJTD010000367.1:0-18821 GCA_046590915.1 Vicinamibacterales bacterium | reverse complement strand
GCGGCATACCGCCGCCACGGCGACGTCGCGAAGTCCGCGTCAGTGAGTCCCAGGTAGGTCTCCTGTCCCGTCTGCGTGGTGCGTCCGAGTTTGACTTCGAGTTCCTGCACGAGTGTTGCCGACGGGGTCGTATTGACCTTGAACTTCGCGAGATAGTCGGCGACGTCCACGCCGGTGTGCCCGCCGCCATCGAGACGTTTGAATCCATCGGTCCTGAACTGGAAGGTCTCGACGAGCCAGCCGGCATTTGTGTACGTGTCCCCGAGGCTGGCGACGATCTTTCGCGTGTTGTCGGCGCCTCCGCTGAGGCTCGCGCGGAGTCGAAAGTCGGAAGGGATCGATGTCGACACGTAGTTGAGCACGCCGCCCGTCGTGATTGGGCCTGACTTGATCTGACTCGATCCCTTGCGGACCTCGATTCCTTCCATACGTCCGGCAGTCGGGGCGTAGTAGGCCGCGGGGGCCGCATACGGCGCAGGCGCGATCAGGATGCCGTCCTCCATCATCGTGATCTTCGCGCTGCGGTCTGTGCCGGTGCCGCGCATCCCGATGTTGGGGCGCAGGCCGTAGCCGTCTTCTTCCTGGATGTTGAGGCCGGGGATCTGGCGCAACATGCGGTGCACATCCTCGGTGGTCGTCTGCAGCCGCTGCAACTCGGTCCGATTGATGACATGCATGGAGCCGGGTGCGCGCGTCAGTGCTGTACCGTCGCCGACCACGTTGACGCGTTCGCGGACAATGTCGGCCATCACGATCGAGAGCGGTGGCAGGACCGGCGCTCCAGCGGACGGGACCTGAACGTCCACTTCAGCCGGAGACAGGCCCAGAGCTGTGACGGTGAGGACCGCAGGTCCCGACAGGGGAGCCAGCAACAGGAACCGACCTTCGGCGTCGGTTCGTGCCGTGACAGTCTTTTGAGCGCCACCGCCGGAGACGAGCGTGACTGCGGCGCCAACCACCGCATCGCCGGCCGTCGTGATCACGGCACCCGATACCTGGAAGCCACCCGACTGCGCCGGCACAACTGCCGACGCGGCCACCAACAGAACAAACGTCACCACCGATTTGCACACCACGTGACCCACCACATACTCCTTACCTGCCTCAAGTGAGACAAGTCGCAAGAATATTAACTCGGACCTTTTGGGTCGGTCAATCAGACAGATAAAAGTCCGACAGAGTGAGGGCGCGTTTACATCAAGGGGCGCACCAGGTTGCCGAGTGTGTCGATCCAGGGTGCCTGTGCGTTGAGGCACGCGACCCGTCGGAGTTCACCGCCACCGGCCGCTTCGAAGTTGTGCCGTTCACGCCCGCCGATTTCTTCCAGGGTCTCCAGGCAATCGGCCGTGAAGCCAGGGCAGAGCACCGCCACGCGTGCGGTCCGCGCCGCGCCCAGGCGGTACAGGGTTTCGTCCGTGTAGGGCCGCAGCCAGACCTCTCGGCCGAATCGCGACTGAAAAGCGACGGTCACCTGACCGTCGGCCCATCCCATCGCTGTCTGCAGGGCTCGAGCCGTCGCCCGACAGTGATCGGCATACGGATCGCCCTGGCGGATGTACCGCTCGGGGATGCCGTGAAAACTCAGGACCACGTGATCGGGCGTCCATCCGTCCAGACGTCGGCGCGCGCCGGCGGCGAGTGCCCGGATGTAGTCGGGGTCGCCGAAGTATGGCGCGACGACTCGCACGGCGGGCACCACTTGGCGCCCCGCCGCCACCTGGAACAGCTCTTCAAGACTGGACCCGGTCGTGGCACCGGCGTACTGGGGATACATCGGGACCGCTATCATCCGTTCGATCCCCATCTGCGCAAATTCCCGCAACACCGTCGCCGTGGACGGCTCACCGTACCGCATGATCACACGCACGTGCACCGGTCGCTCAGGCGAATCCAGCGCTCGCTGCAGCAACCGCGCTTGTTGCGCCGCGATGAGCGCCAGCGGTGATCCGTTCGGGGTCCATACTTTGGCGTATTCGGCTGCCGACTTGCGCGGTCGGGTGTTGAGCACGATGCCGTGCAGGATCGGGAGCCATTGCCACCGTGGCAAATCGATCACTCGTGGATCAGCCAGAAACTGGCGCAGGTATCGCCGTACTGCCGTGGTGGTGGGCGCCTCAGGTGTTCCCAACTGCAGCAGCGCGACGCCGACGGGACCTCCGGTCATCGCACCAGAGTACCGGCGTGGCCGGAAAAATCGCACGCCGCCGACAATTCCATGACAAACCCGGGGCGCCGGATTCATAAGATTCAAAAGGTGCGACTGCGATTGATGGATCGTGAACGGCGGATGGCCCCCTCAGCGTGGCCTGCCATTCCGGACTCGGCTGTCTGCGCCATCTTCAGCACCTGTGTTCGCGACATTGTGTTTGTGGATGACGTGACAGGGGCCACACCGCAGGTGCTCACCGACGGCGCGGCGTACGCGCGACTCGTGGAGGTCGTGTGCGGCCTGCACTCACCAATGGCGGGCGAGACGCAGGTGCAAGGTCAGTTCAAGACGTTTCTGGACCGTCTTGACGACCACACGCATGCGTGGCTCCGTCAACTGGGACAACACGTCCTGGCTGACGCCGGTCGGATTCGCGACACCCATCTGCGAGACCTCGGCTCGCGCACCTATGGATCGGCCGTGCGACGCCTCATTCCTTCGTCGGCGCGCGTGGCGATCATCGGTGCTGGAGCCCTGGCGCGGGAAATCCACGACTACGTCGCCCAGGCCCACGAGGTGGACGTCTGGACCCGGGACAGACTCCAGCAACTCCAGACCGCACACGACGCCATGTCGCTCGCCACTGAGTTGACCGCGCTCGTGGTCGCGGCGCCGGTCGGGCAAGACGTCATCGCGCGTGTCGCTGCCGCCTACCCGTCACTGGGGCGGATCATCGACCTGCGCGCGCTCGAAGAGGCCACTCCCCTGCCCTCTGGTGTACCGTCGTGGGGTCTGGCCGACGTGTTCGGCGACACCACAGCGTCGCAGGCCACGCTCACGAAAGTCGCCCGTGCTCGCTCCGCAGCCCAGCACTGCGGTCATCGTTTTGATGCGCGCGAGCAACTGCGTCCGTTCGGCTGGGAAGATTTGTGCGCGTAGTCCTGCTCAGTCGCGCAAGCGCGCTGGCGCAACGCCAGGCTCGCTTGGTGGCCTCCGCCTTGACGGCCGCACATCCGGACCTCGACGTCCAACTGGTGACCAAGGTCGCCGCCGGCGATCGCGACACAGCCACGCCGCTGGCTCGCTTCATGGACAAGGGCGCCTTCACGTCGGATCTCTCCGAAGCGATCGCTGCCGGCACCGCCGACCTCGTCGTGCACTCCTGGAAGGACCTGCCCATCGACTCGGGGTCCGACACGGTGATCGGGGCAACGCTGGAACGTGCCGATCCCCGTGATGTCTTGCTCGTGCGGCAAAGTGCACTCAACCGGAGGCCCTCCACACTGGCCGTGCTCACATCGTCGCCTCGACGGACGTGGATGCTCGAGCGCTCCCTCGCGCCGTTGCTGCCGTGGCCGGTGACGGCCGTGACAACGCACGAGGTCCGCGGCAACATCGCGACGCGCCTTGCCCGGCTCGTTGACGGCTCGTGCGACGCGTTAGTGGTGGCGAAGGCCGCACTCGACCGGCTGTTGGTGCCCGACGAAGCCGATGAGGCCTCGACCGTGACGGTTCGTTCGCATCTGGCTCGCTGCCGGTGGATGGTGCTGCCGCTGCGCCTGTTCCCCAGCGCGCCCGCGCAAGGTGCGTTGGCCGTGGAAGTGGCGACGCGTCATCGCGAGCTGCGCGATCGCCTTCGCAGCATTCATCACTCGCCGACATGGGTGGATGTCATTCGCGAGCGCACCCTGCTGACCGAACGCGGCGGCGGTTGTCATGACGCGTTTGGAGCCACGGCGTTGACGCGCCCATACGGCACCGTGCTGAGCACGCGCGGACGTGTCGGCGACGACGACCAGTCGACGTGGACGTTGCTCGACGCATCGGCTCGACCGCCGCGCGTGGAGGAGTCGCGACTCTGGCCGGCGCCGACACGCGTCCGTGCAGCGACCCGCCGGCCATTGCCCGTGACTCAACCCGGGCTGGACGGGTTCTGGGTGTCGCGCGCCGAAGCACTACCGGCGCATTGGCAGCTCACACCACACACCGTCGTGTGGGCCGCAGGCACGTCCACCTGGCGTCGACTCGCCGCACGCGGCACCTGGGTGAACGGGTGTACCGACGGGCTCGGCGATGAAGAGTCGCCCGACGTCGATCTGCTCGCGGGACGATCGGTGTCCTGGATGAGGCTGACGCACACCGGCGGCGCAGGAGCATCGGGAACGCTTGCCACCTACACGGTTGATCGGGAACTGCCGCACGATTTGCCGCAGTACTCGCGCTTTTTCTGGACAAGCGGCACCGAGTTTCGTCAGGCACTCGCCCGCTGGCCCGAACTGGCCGATGCCTGGCATGGCAGCGGCCCTGGCTCCACCGCTCGCACGATTGCCGCGACGCTGGGTCCCAGTGGTCGACGCGGCACGTGGCTCGACTACGACCACTGGATTTCCGAGGTGCGCGCATGACATGGTCCCGACTTCGCCTGCGCCAATCGGCGCACCTGCGAGATCTCACCGACGAGGTGGGCTTCACCACGGCACACCTGATCCAACCAATTTTTGTCGGCCAGCAATCCGACGCCAGACACGCCATTGCCGGCCTGGGAGACAACGCCCGTCTGAATGTTTCAGAAGCCGTGCGGCAGGTCGGGCTCGATGTGCAGGCAGGCGTCAGGCACGTGCTGCTGTTTCCGGTGCCAGGCCACAAGACGCCGCACCCGACCGATTTTGCGTTTCTGCAAACGGCCGTGCGCGAGATCAAGGCCGCTCATGGCGCCCACCTGCACCTATGGATTGACCTGTGTCTGTGCGGGTGGACGTCGCATGGCCATTGCGCGATCCTCGACGACCGGCGCCGGCTCAACGTGCCGGCCACGCTCGACGCCCTGGGCCGCATGGCGGTGGCCGTCGCCGACGCCGGTGCCGACGGCGTGGCTCCCAGTGACATGATGGATGGGCGCACCGCGCATTTGCGCGCGGCGCTTGATGCCGCCGGTCACGAGCGCGTGCCCATCATGAGCTACAGCACAAAATTTGCGAGTCGCTTCTACGGCCCCTTCCGCGACGCCGCCGCCTCGGCGCCAGACGAGGGCGACCGACGCCACTATCAGATCGACGTCCGTTCGCGGACTGACGCCATGGCCTCCAGCGCGCGGTGCGCCGCCGAGGGCGCGGATTTGCTGATGGTCAAACCAGGAATGACGTCCATCGATCTCATCGCACCGATCGCCCGAGAGACGGGACGTCTGGTCGGCGCCTACCAGGTCAGCGGCGAATACGCCGGACTGGTGGCGCTGGCCAATCAAGGATTTGGCAATCTCGACGATCTGCTGCTTGAAACGTGGCAGGTTTTTCGGCGCGCGGGTGCCGGGTTCATCATTACGTATGGCGCCCGTCGCGCACGTGCACTGGGGCTCGCCGGATGACGATGCACGACGACCTGTTCGCGCGCGCGCTGGCGTTGTCTCCGGGAGGCGTGCACAGTCCGGTGCGGGCGTTTGGCCACGTCGGCGGCACTCCTGTGTTCATGGCCAGCGGTGCCGGCGCCATGCTGACCGACGTCACCGGACGAAGCTATGTCGATTTCTGCATGAGCTTCGGGCCGCTGATTCTTGGCCATGCGGATCCGGAAGTCGCCGCCGCCGCCCATGCCGCGATCGATGACGGCTGGTCGTTTGGCGCGTGCGAACCGTATTCACTGGCGTTGGCCGAGTCGATTGTGGCCCACGTCCCATGGGCCGAACGCGTGCGGTTTGTCTCCTCCGGCACCGAAGCCACGATGTCGGCACTGCGAGTCGCCCGCGCCGCAACAGGCCGCCCGTACATTCTGAAATTCGACGGCTGTTATCACGGCCACGCCGATGCGCTGCTTGTGCAAGCCGGCAGCGGTCTCGCCGGTACGAGCGCCGCGTCGAGTGCGGGCATTGGAACGGTTGCCGCGTCCACGCTGGTGGCGCCGCTTGATGATGTGCCGGCTCTGGAAACGATCTTTGCGGCGCACGGGGCGTCCATCGCAGCGGTCATACTTGAACCGTTGCCGGCCAACTATGGACTGCTCCCACAACAGCGATCGTGGCACGACGCGGTGGCGCGCCTCTGTACGGCGTCGGGCGCGCTCCTCGTCTTTGATGAAGTCATTTCGGGCTTTCGAGTCGGCCCTGGCGGAATGGCCGGGCGATTGGGTGTTCGTCCAGACCTGGTCTGTTTCGGCAAGGTGATCGGCGGCGGCTTCCCGGTGGGCGCCTACGCCGGTCGCGAGGACCTGCTGTCGCTGGTCGCCCCTGCAGGTCCGGTCTATCAGGCGGGCACCCTGAGCGCGAATCCGGTCGGCATGCGCGCCGGACTCGCCACATTGTCCGCAATGGCACGGCGAGACGGCTGGCGGGTACTTGACGCACGCACGCGTCAGTTTGCGGCGCGACTTCGTGACGGCTTTGCGTCGCTGGCTCATCCGCTGTCGGTGGTGGACGAACCCGGCCTGTTCTGGATTCATCGCGCCACCGCCGCCCCCTTGCGCTCGTCGATCGGCCTACCCGATGACAACGCCGCCTGGTTCCGGCGATTTTTTCACGCGGCACTCAGTCGCGGCGTCTACCTGGCCCCCTCCCCCTACGAAGTCGCTTTTCTCTCTCTCGCCCACACCGATGCTGTCCTCGATCGCGCCGCGGAAGCACTCGAAGCAGCGGCACGAGAAGCCGACCAGCCATGACACGTTCATCGCGCTGGACGGCGTCCTACATCCTCGCGTTGTTGTGGCTCGCCACGACCGTCGCCCTCGCGGGATGGTGGCTGGTGTTCGGACTCTCCCAGGCGGCACGACTGCAGGCACTGGGTGGCGATGCAGCGAACCGCCTCGGGCACGTCCAGCGAATGCTCGTCTGGGAAGGCACGGTCCTTCTGCTCTTGCTGATCGGCGGCGGGATCGCACTGCTGGTCGCGATTGGACGCGAACGTGCACGGCGTCAGCAGTTGCAGGACTTCTTCTCGCTCTTCACGCACGACCTCAAGACGGCACTCGCCAGCCTCCAGTTACAGGTCGAAAGCCTGCAGGAAGATCTGGGACCCTCGGCGGGCGGTCCCGCGCTTCCGCGCCTGCTTCAGGATGCGGTGCGCCTTCGCCTGCAGCTCGAAAACTCTCTGTCGTACGTTGAGCCGGACGCGGGAGTCTTTCTCGAGCGTCTCTCAGTGCAGCAGGTCGTGGCCCACGTGGCGGCGGATTGGCCTGGCCTCCTCGTGTCGTGTGCTGACGATGCCCGGGTGCTGGCCGATCGTCGGGCGCTCGAAGGTGTGGTGCGCAACCTCCTGCAGAACGCGGTCGTCCATGGTCGCGCCACCACAGTCACCGTCACTGTCGCCGCCGCTGCGTCCGGCATCCGGATCAGCTTCACGGACGACGGCTCGGGAATCACACCTGCCATTCTGCGCGCCATCGCCGCATCGGAGCGGCGCCCGATCGCCACCAGTGGCACAGGTCTCGGCTTGCTCATCAGTCGGCGCATGGTCGAACGCATGCGCGGGTCGCTCGTCATCGCCACGGCCCCCCGTGGGGGCGTCGTCGCCACCGTGCTGTTGCCGGAGGCGCCATGAGTGCGCGCGTCCTGCTGGTGGAAGATGACGCCTCGCTGGGACAGACCCTGTGTGAACGACTGGAGCGCGAGCAGCATCTGGTGGTGTGGGCGCGCACGATCGCCGAGGCACAGGCACAGCTGGCCTCGGGCCACTGGGACCTCGCGGTGCTGGATGTGAAACTTCCCGATGGGTCGGGCTTTGGCCTGGCCCGGTCCATCCAGAAACAACGGCACATTCCGATCATGTTCATGACGGCGCTGAGCACGGCGGAGAGCCGTCTTGAAGGTTTCGAAATCGGGGCCGTTGAATACTTGCCGAAACCATTTCATCTCAAGGAGTTCATCCTGCGGGTGCGGCACGTGTTGGCGACGCAGCGCACAACACCCCGCCAGGTGACGTGTGGCGACGCGACGATCGACTTCGATGCGTTCACCATTACCAGCCCCCGGGGCCAGGAGCACCTGCAGACCCGCGACGCGCGTGTGCTGCAGCTGCTGGTCGATGCATGTCCCAGACCGGTCAGCCGGTCGGACCTGCTCGACCGTGCATGGGGTGAGGATCAGTTTCCGACGCCACGTGCCGTCGACAACGCCGTCGTCCGCCTGCGCAACGCGCTGGGTGACGAGGCAGGACAGCGGATTCGATCGATTCGAGGAATAGGGTACCAGTGGACACAGGACTGAATCGGTTTCAACGGGCGGTGCACGGGCGGACGCAGGCGGTGCCTCCGATCTGGCTGATGCGGCAGGCCGGCCGTTATCACCGCCATTACCAGGCGTTGCGACGGACGCATTCGTTTGAGGATCTGTGTCGCACTCCGGACGTGGCGGCGGAGGCCGCTCTGGGGCCCATTCGGGACTTCGACTTTGATGCGGCGATTCTCTTCAGTGATCTGCTGTTTCCCCTTGAAGCGCTCGGCATGGGGTTGACCTACAAGGACGGCCCACCCAAGCTCGACGGCCCACTCACCGAGGCGCGCATTCGGCGCTTCCGGTCGACGGACCGCGCACTCGATCGACTCCGGTTTCAGGGTGACGCGTTGGCTGCCACCCGGGCGTTGTTGCCGAACGACAAGGGTTTGATCGGCTTTGTCGGAGGGCCGTGGACGCTGTTTGTGTACGGTGTCGAAGGATCACACGCCGGCCCGCTCACACGAGCCAAGTCATCGATCGCGATGTACCGCGCGTTCGCGCGCCACATGGTGCCGTTGGTCATCGCGCAGATCCGGATGCAGTTGGCGGCTGGGGCCGACGTGGTGATGGTGCTCGATACGGCAGCGGGAGACGTGGCGTACTCGGAGTTCTCCACACTCGTGGCGGGGGACCTGGCCCGCCTGGCTCGTACATTTCCCGGGCGGCTCGGCTATTACGCGAAGGGATCCCACCCATCGCAGATGTCCAGCCCGGTGTTTGCCGCCGCGCCCTGGGCCGGACTGGGTGTTGACGGTCGCTGGGATCTGGCCTCGGCGCTCAAGCGGCGCCCTGTGCCGGGTTTTCTGCAAGGCAACTTCGATCCCGCACTGCTCCACCTCACTGGTCGTGCGCTGACGACGGCGATTCATCGATTCCTGGATCCCGTGCGAGCCTTGTCGCCGCAGCAGAGGCGGGGATGGATCTGCGGGCTCGGCCACGGGGTGCTGCCCGCCACGCCCGAAGCCAGTGTGCGAACGTTTGTGCGGCTGGCGCGATCGGTGATGGCATGAACATCTCTGACCTGTTCGCGAAGTACGACGTGCCGGTGCCGCGATACACCAGTTATCCCACCGTCCCCAGTTGGCAGAACGTGCCGACGACCGACAGTTGGCTCTCCTCACTGGAACGCTGCCTCGACCGGCCGGAGACGTCCATCGCCCTCTACGTGCACATTCCGTTCTGTGAGGCGTTGTGCACCTACTGTGGGTGCAACACCGTCATCACGAGAAATCACGACAAGGGTAGGGATTACATCGAACTGTTGTTCGCTGAACTGGAGTGGTACCTGGAGCACGCGCCGGGCCTCTCCAGGCACACGGTACGGCAGGTGCACCTTGGAGGCGGCACGCCGACGTTCCTGTCGCCGGACGAACTCGCACGACTGCTCGATGGCCTGCGCGATCGACTCCATGTCGACGTGAACCTGGAAGGATCGATCGAAGTCGACCCGCGCGTGACGACCGTTGAGCATCTCGCGACCGTGCGGTCACGGGGAGTGTCGCGTCTGTCACTCGGTGTGCAGGACATCGACGCCGAAGTGCAGCGGCTGATCAACCGGGACCAGCCTCTGGCGCTGACCGAGCAGTTGATGCGCGACGCACGCGCGCTGGGATTTGACTCCATCAACGTGGACCTGGTGTACGGACTGCCCGGGCAGACACCGGCCTCCGCGCAAATCCTCGCGGATGCCATTGTGAAGGTGAATCCCGACCGGCTCGCCGTCTACAGTTTCGCGCGGGTCCCCTGGATCAAGCCGGCCCAGCGTAAGTTCACGGACGAACAGATTCCTGTGGGCGCTGACAAACGACGGCTCTACGAAATCATCCGCGGCCCGCTCCTGGCAGCCGGCTACGTCGAACTGGGTCTCGATCACTTTGCGAAACCGTCCGACCCGCTCGCCGCAGCCGCGGCCAATGGTCGCATGCACCGGAACTTCATGGGCTACACCGAGGTCAAGACGGATGTCCTGATCGGACTGGGCGTCAGCGCCATCTCTGAGACGCCCGATTGTTATCACCAGAACGAAAAAGTGATCACCGTGTATGAACGCCGGGTTCGCGCCGGGGAGTTGCCTACGCTGCGCGGTCACCATCTCACAAGTGAGGAACAGCACCGCCGGGCGATCATCATGCGGCTGCTGACGGAGTCTCGGGTGGATGTGGACGCGGCCATGCGCGAGTCGCGGGCAGACGCGTTGGCGGACCTGGTGGGAGACGGCCTGGTGGTTTGGACAGACTCTGGCATCCACGTCACCGACCTCGGCCGCGCCTTTTTGCGCAACATTGCGGCGGTCTTTGACGACGGGCTCGCGAGTCCGGGCACGGCTCCGCGTTATTCATCATCGATATGACTCACGCGCGAGTCGTCGGAGCCGGGCTGAGCGGACTGGGCGTGGCGTGGCGCCTGATGACGGCCGGCGTTCGTGTGGAGGTATTCGAGGCGGCGCCGACGGTCGGCGGCCTCATCGGCACAACACGTACGCCGTGGGGCCCGGCTGAACACGCGGCCAACGCGTTTGTCTGGAACGAAGGCACGGCCGATTGGTTTCGGCGACTCGACATCACCCCGGTGTTTGCGCTCGACGGCAGCAAACGTCGGTATATTTTTCGGCACGGGCGGCCTCAACGCTGGCCGCTCACACCCTGGGAAACGATGGCCACCGCCGCGCGTGCCGGCCTGTCGGCGGCCACAGGACGCTTCACAACGCGCGACAAGGAGACCGTGGCAGAGTGGGGGCGACGCACGCTCGGTGACGCCGCGACCAGACATCTGCTGGCGCCGGCCCTGCAGGGCATCTACGCGGCGCCACTCGATCGGCTGGCCGCGCGTGCCGTGTTTGGACACCGCAGACAACGACGGATTCAGATGGTGGCCCCGGCAGACGGCATGGGCGCCTTTGTCACCAAGTGTCGTGCGGCGCTCATCGAACGCGGCGTGCGCTTTCACGTGGGTCGCACGGTGTCGTCGTTGGACCCCGGCATCCCGACGTGGATTTGCACAAGTGCCCCAGTAGCCGCCAGGCTTCTGGCCCCGTACGCTCCGGAAGCGGCCGTGCGTGTCGGGCGAATTGAGTTGGCGGCGCTCGCAAGTGTCACGACGTTTTTTGAGCCGGCGCCGCAGGATATTCGTGGCTTCGGCGTGTTGTTTCCTCGCGACGAGGGCGTACGAGCGCTCGGGGTGCTCTTCAACACGGACATCTTTCCAGGGCGTGGTGTCCTGCGATCGGAGACGTGGATCTACGGCGGAGCGACGCGCACCGAGTTGCCTGAGGCGGTCAACCTTCCGCGGCTGGTGCAAGAAGACCGCGGCATCCTCACAGGCCGCACGCAGGCCCCAGTGGGGCAGCACATGGCCTATTGGCCTGACGCGTTTCCGATCTACGACTCAGCGGTTGTCGCGATGTCGACGTTGCCGCAACACCTCCCGCCCTGGCTGCATGTGGCGGGCAACTACCTCGGCCGGCGCGGCGTGTCGGACCTGATCGACGGCCCTCCCGCCACCGCTCCGTAATTACAGCAGCTGTTGGTAGAGCCGGACTGACGCGCCCAGCTCGGCGATCTCGATGTATTCCTGATCGGTGTGGGCGACCGTGATTGATCCGGGCCCGAGCAACATCGGTGTCCCCCAGTTGGTGAGGAACGGCACGTCGGTCGTGAACGCAAAGACGGCAGTCTGGAAGCCGTCCACGGTCTTGAGGCGCACTGGAGGCACCACCATGACATCCTCGATCGACGCGTTGGCGCCGACGACCTCTGCCAGCTGCGCGCGCACGGTTCGATAGTCACCAACAGTGCGGAACATCAGCTCAGCGGAGGCGTTGGGCGGGATCACGTTTGGAGCGACGCCTCCGCTCATCAGCCCGACTGAATAATTGGTCTTCCCCAGCACATCGTCGTCTGGCCAGTCTGCGTCGCGCAGTGCCACCAGGGCGTCGAGCATTTTTTCTATCGCGGACTCACCCAGATGCGGCAGGCTTGAATGCGCAGCGCGGCCAGTGGCCGTCAGCCGCGCGCGGTACACACCCTTGGTCGCGAGGCCGAGACGATTGTCGGTGGGCTCACCGTTGATGAGCACCTTCGATGAGTTCGGCCAATCGTTGGCCGCCTTGGCGCCGTCGCTGCCGCGCTCTTCGCCGGCGACAAACAACAATCCAACATCGGTGCGCCCCGCTAGTCGCGCACGTTCGGCGGCCGCGACCTGTGCGGCAAGAATGCCCTTGGCGTCACACGAACCACGCCCGTACAGGCGCCCGCCATCGACACGACTGGGAAAGAAGGGCGGCACGCAGTCGAAGTGCGTGGAGAGAACAACCGCGGGCTCGCCGATGCGAGCAATGACATTGCAGCGCCCGTCGACAAGGGGCTGTTCGTCGACGTGCCAGCCCCGCTCACGCAGCGTGCGGCTGATGAACGCGGCCACCTCCTGCTCGCGCCCAGTTGTCGAATCAATATCGACCAGCGCGCGCGCAAATGAAATCAGCTCTGCGTGATCCACAGTCCCTCACCTCTACCGTATCCACGATTCCAACTCGGTCCGCGTGTCCGTGCGATCGTCCCGATATTTCACGATGACCGGCGTGGCCAGCGACAGGCCCCACTCCTTGCCGGCGCCGACGGTGACCGCGCGGGCGCCGGGCACCACCACGGCGCCTGCGGGTACCACCAGCGGCTGCCCGGGTTCGGGTTTGATGATGACGCCATTCACCAGGTCGTACACCGGCGTCGATCCGGTCAACACCGTTCCTGCGGCGATCACCGCGCGCGCCTTGATGACCGCGCCTTCGTAGATCCCCGTGTTGCCGCCCACCAACACATCATCTTCAATGATCACCGGAAGGGCACCGACGGGTTCGATGACGCCACCGATTTGTGCAGCGGCAGAAATATGTACGCGCTGGCCGACCTGCGCACATGAGCCGACAAGGGCGTGCGAATCCACGAGCGACCCTTCGCCGATATACGCGCCTATGTTGATGTACATCGGCGGCATACACACGACACTCTTCGCGACAAACGCACCCTCACGAATCGTGGATCCGCCTGGGACAATGCGGACGCCAGCTTCCAGGCCCGGTTTTTTCAGCGGCATCGTGTCTTTGTCGTAGAACGGCCACCGGCCGTGGTCAGCAGACATGTCCACGACTTCACCAAACCGGAAGCCAAGCAGTATCCCCTGCTTGACCCACGCGTTCACGCGCCAGCCGCTCGGCGACGCCGAATCCGGCTCGGCCGCGCGCACCTCGCCTTCACTCAGCGCACGCTGTAATTCGAGAAACGCGCGACGCGCTTCATTCTTGTCCGCCTCGCCACCTGCGCCGAATAGCTGACTGATCCGCTCCGCCAGATCGCTCATGACCGCCCCCCAACGCCCGAGCCGGCCACCACCGGCAATCCGAGGTCGCGCAACACCGCGAGGATCTTGTCCTGCGACGCCACACGCGGGGAGACCACAGGCAACCTGAACACTTCCTCACACAAGCCCATCGCCGCCATCGCATATTTGACGGGTCCGGGATTGGACTCCACAAAATTGATCTGCATGAGCGGCAACAACTTGTTGTGCCAGTGCCGCGCGTCAGCCAACGCCCCACGCTCAAACGCTTCCACCATCTGCACCATCTCGGCGGGCACTTCGTTGGACGCACCGAGATAATCCCGTGACCACCGAGTGCCATCAGCGGCAGCGTAATCGCATCGTCTCCAGACATGACGATGAAGTCGGCAGGAACGGCGTGACAGATGTCGGCCATCTGCGAGATGTTGCCCGAGGCTTCCTTGACGCCGATGATGTTCGGGATACCGGCGAGTCGAACCAGCGTGGCGGGGTCGATATTGCATCCCGTGCGGCCGGGGACGTTGTAGACAATGATCGGCAGGTCGGTTGATTGAGCGATCGCCGTGTAGTGCTGGTAGAGGCCTTCGGGCGTCGGCTTGTTGTAGTACGGCGTCACCGAGAGAATGCCGTCGGCGCCCGCGGCCTTCACCATCGCGGCCATGTGGATGACTTCTTTGGTGTCGTACCCCCCAGCGCCGGCCAGCACGAGGGCACGGCCGTCTGCCTCGGCGACTACCAATTCGATCACGCGACGCCGTTCGTCCATCGACAACGTGGGTGTTTCGCCGGTCGTCCCGCATGGCACGAGCACATGTACGCCGGCGTCGATCTGACGACGAGCCAGGCGGCTAATCGCCGGTTCGTCGAGTGACCCGTCAGGCTTGAAGGGAGTGATCAGTGCGGTACCGACACCTGTAAATGGAACTCTCATGACGCTGCTCTCCCGGTAATGAAATCGTCGATCGTGAACCATCCGTGACGGCCGTGCAGCCAGCGCGCCACATCCAATGCGCCACGCGCAAACACGGCTCTGTCCCGTACGGTGTGCGTGAGCGTCACTGTCTCAGCTGGCCCGTCAAATCCGACGGTATGGGTGCCGGGGATCGCCCCGGCGCGCGTGGACGACACGTCCACAGGCCGCCCGTACCCTGCTTGTTCCACCGCTGCGCGAAGTGTCAGCGCGGTGCCCGATGGCGCGTCCTTTTTGTGGATGTGATGTGCCTCGTGAATCCAGGCGCCGACACTCTCGTCTGCGGCAAACCCCGTGGCTGCAGCCGCGACTGCCCGACGGAACACATGCAGGCCGATGGAGAAGTTGGACGCGGCCAATGCGCCGACACCTGACTGCTGCACCGCCGCACGCACCTCCGATTCGACGCTCTGCCATCCCGTGGTGCCTATGACGATGTTGATTCGACGGCGGGTGAGGGCAATGACATGGCTCAGGACTGCGTCGGCACGGGTGAAATCAATCGCCACATCCACTGGTTGGTCGAGCGCTTCGATGGCCATCGCACCGCCGCTGCTGGTGATGACCTGGACGATCTCGCACCCATGCTCGGGAGCCAGCGACTCTACAAGCCTGCCCATCCGGCCGTGACCAAGCAGAAGAATGCGAGTCATGGAAAAAAGGCCTCGTGTACCCGGTTCAGCGCGGCGGGTAATTCGCCATCGGAGATCACGAGCGTAATGTTGCGACGTTCGGCGGCCTGGGACAACATGCGAATTGGCACCGGGCCGAGGGCCTGGAGCAGTTCACCCACAAACCTGGCGTCGCCGGCAATGCCTTCACCCACCACGCACAGAACGGCCATGCGGTCTTCGCGGCTGACATCGGCAAATACACTCAAGTCGGCAATCACCGCCGGCAACCTGCGGACATCGTCAACGGTCACCGAGACGGAGACCTCCGAGGTCGTCACCACGTCAACCGACGTCCCGTGTTTTTCAAAGACGCCAAACAGGCGATGCAGGAAGCCGTGCGCCATCAACATGCGGGTGGAGGCGATGTCGACCACCGTCACATCGCGTTTGCTTGCGACCGCCGTGAGCGGCTGCCCGGTGGATGGGCGCGACGCGGTGATGCGAGTACCGGCGGCGGCAGCGTTGCGCGAATTGAGAATGCGGACCGGGATGTTCTTGTCGACGGCCGGAAGAATCGTCGACGGGTGGAGCACCTTGGCGCCGAAGTACGACAGCTCGGACGCTTCGGCAAAGGACAGTTGGGGCACCAGCCTGGCACCGGGCACGAGCCTCGGATCGGCGGTCAACATGCCGTCCACGTCGGTCCAGATCTGAATTTCTGACGCGTCGAGGCAGGCACCAATGATGGCAGCCGAATAGTCCGAGCCGCCGCGGCCCAGTGTGGTCGTGATTCCCTGCTCGGTGGCTCCGACAAAGCCGCCCATGACCGGCACCGTCCCACTCCTGAGTAGTGGCATCATCGCATCGCGCACACGAATGGTGGTCGGCTCCATCAATGGCGGCGCTGCGGTGAAGGCATCGGTCGTGACCATGACGAGTCGCGCATCCACCCACGCCGCAGGAACACCTTCACTGGTGAGGGCAGCCGCCACGATCCGACTGCTGCAGATTTCACCCACTGCGGCAATCGCGTCGAGCCACCGCGGCGACACCTCGCGCAGCACGCTGAGGGCGCCCACGACACGGCGGAGTTCTTCAAACTCGTCGAGGAGAAACCGTTCCACATCTCCGCGCAACGTACCGTCGCTGATTACGCCCACCACCTCGACGTGTCGATCAAGCAGTTGCTGCACGATCGTCCGCGCACCGTCGGCATCACCCGCGCCGGCCTGCGCGGCAATCCCAAGCAACCGGTCGGTGGCGCCGCCCAGTGCCGACACCACCACGACCTGCGGCCCGCCGGTGTCGCGCACGATCCTGATCAGCCTCTGGAGGGCCGGCCGATCCGCCACCGAGGTGCCGCCAAATTTCAGGACAACCATATGCCTTCCGCCCGCATCAACTCCGCGTTGAGAATCGACGCGCCGGCCGCGCCGCGCACGGTGTTGTGCCCGAGGGTGACAAAGCGATGCGTGAACACCGGACACGTCCTGACACGTCCGACCGACACGGCCATCCCATTGCCGAGATCCGCATCAAGTCTCGGTTGCGGCCTGTTGGCCTCAGCGTGCACCACGATGGCGGGGACTGGGGCGGTTGGCAGCCGCAGCTCCTGCGGGCGTCCGGCAAAGGCGCGGAACGCCGCAGTGACATCTTCAACCGACGGCTTCGACGACAGATCAACCGACACGGTCATCGTATGACCATTGATCACCGGTACCCGGTTGGTGTGCGCGCTGATGACGACCGGGTGGGGAACACGTCCACCGTCGGAGCCGAGAATTTTGTTCGGCTCGGTCTCAACCTTCTCTTCTTCTCCACCGATGTACGGGACCACGTTTCCCAGGATATCCAGTGACGCAACGCCAGGATATCCCGCACCGGACACCGCCTGCATGGTCGACACGAATGCCCGGATCAACCCAAATTGCCGGAGAGGGGCCATGGCCATGGCAAGCACCACGGTTGAGCAGTTCGGGTTGGTCACGATGGCGCCGGACCACCCTTTGACCCGACGCTGTTCGGTCAGCAGCGCGAGATGGTCGGGATTCACCTCGGGAATCAGCAGGGGGACCAGGGGATCCATGCGATGGTTGCGGGCGTTGCTGAGCACGATGTGCCCGGCCTGGGCGAACGCGGTTTCGACCTCGCCGGCCACGGATGCGTCGAGGGCAGAGAACACGACTTTGGGTCCTCGTCCAGGAACGCAGGCGTCCATGATCATCGGACGGACGGCCTCCGGCGGGGGTGAGGAGAGACGCCAAGGGGCCGCGGAGTCATATCGTTTCCCTTCGGACCGCTCACTCGCGGCCAGCCAGGTCACCTCAAACCACAGGTGACCGGCCAGACGGCTGATGAATTGTTGCCCCACCATGCCGGTCGCCCCCAGGACGCCCACCTCAATTTTTTCCATCACGTGTTTCCTCACTGCATAAAAAAACCCGCCGGCGCGCATGCGCATCAGCGGGTTTCTGAGACCGTGGCCTGACTGTGCCGAGTGTGTGGACTGTCAGACCGTCGTTACATCCGCCAATGCGCGCGGGACCCGCATGTGCGAGGCCCGCTTGATCTTCATCTGTTTGCGCTTGGCGATGAGTGACATGACTGTCGCAAAAAAATCATAACACGGGGTTGGTCAGGAGGCGCGCGATTGCAGAGGCTTGAACGCCGACACAAAGCTCAGTAGGTTTCCAGCTCCAGAGCCGGCACTCGCCTGAAGTGGGCGACGTTGCGCGTCACCAGTGGCATCGTGTGCACAACTGCCGTCGCAGCGATCCAGAGATCGTTGGTGCCGATCAGTTGGCCATTGTCTTTCAGGTGTCGGAAGATGCGACCGTACTGCCAGCAGATGTCGGGCGTCGTCGGAAGCACAAATAGCGGCCCCAGGAACGCCTCCCATTTGTCGCGATCACGCGCCGATGGTCCCCCGGCGAGTTCACCGGCAACGGTCGACGGGACGTACAACCGGGCGTCCGGCTCGCGCTCAAGGAACGTGGTCGCAGGACCGGACTCGCCCCGACGCTCCTCACGGTCGAGGTCGATCAAAAAGGTCGTCTCCAGAATCAGCGCGCGACCCACTTGTCCTCCGGCGGCGCATCAGACTGCTTCAAGTCTTCAATCCGCGCGATTTCGCTGTCCGTGAAATGGATGCGGCGCTGTCGAATCATTCGAAGAAAAGCCCCGGCCGTCACGGTGTCTTCCGGCCACGCCGCACGAAGGACGACCTCGCTGAACGACTCGGTTGGATACTTTCTGGCGGCTTTCAGGCGGGCATACGCCTCGTCTTTCAGAGAGATGGTCTTGGTGCCCATATCGATGCACTATGCATATTGCATGCACCCAGTGTCAAGACCGCTAGGTCACGGTGGTGTCCGCGTTGCGACCGGCGAGGCAGCCACGCCATGTAAGGCCGCGGCCAAGCTGACGCCGTCTGGAGACCGAGTACGCCGGCGAGCACGTTACGCCAGCGTGACGGCGACTTCCTGGCCGGTCACGATCGCCTGATTCGCCAGGATCCCGACGATCGACGCACGTGCACCCTCGGCCATCGAACAC
>JBKJTD010000249.1:0-6071 GCA_046590915.1 Vicinamibacterales bacterium | reverse complement strand
GAAGCACATCACGCTGGAGCTTGGCGGCAAGTCGCCCAACATCGTGTTTGCGGACGCCGATCTCGAGGCTGCCGTGAGGGGTGCGACGATGGGCATCTTCTATGGCAAGGGCGAGGTGTGTGCGGCCGGGTCGCGGTTGCTGGTGGAAAGCTCGATCAAGGACGAGTTCCTTGCGAAGGTCGCGGACCGTGCGAAGAAGATGACTGCGGGCGATCCACTCAATCCCAAGACTCGACTGGGCGCCATCTCGTCGAAGAGCCAGATGGAGCGCGTGCTCGGCTACATCGAGACCGCGAAAAAAGAGGGTGCGACGCTCCTGGCTGGTGGTGAACGCACGGACATCGGCACCGGCAAGGGGTTCTTCCTTCAGCCGACGGTGTTTGGTGATGTCACCAGCGACATGACGATCGCGCGTGAAGAAATCTTCGGACCTGTGCTTGCCGCGATTGAATTTACCGACGTTGAGGACGCGATCGCCAAGGCGAACTCGTCGATCTACGGCCTCGCATCAGGCATCTGGACCAAAGACGTCAAGAAGGCGCACTACGTCGCCTCGAAGCTCAAGGCCGGCACGGTCTGGATCAACACCTACAACGTGTACGACACGGCGGCCGCCTTTGGCGGCTACAAGCAGAGCGGCTTTGGCCGCGAGATGTCCATGCATGCGCTTGAGTACTACACGCAGGTCAAAACCGTCTGGGTGGAGCTCGCATGATCAAACACGAGGAAGCGGACAACAAGGGGTCGTTCTACTTCGAGCGGGACGGCGAGCGTCTGGCGAAGATGACGTACTCGCGTGCGACGCCGACACTGGTGGTCATCAACCACACCGAGGTGTCGGATGTCCTGAAAGGGCAGGGCATGGGCCGGCAACTGCTCGACGCGCTTGTGGCGTGGGCCCGCGAGACGGGCACCAAGGCCATGGCCACCTGCCCCTACGCCCTCGCGCAGTTCCGCAAAGACGAATCCATCCGAGACGTCTTCGCGCACTAACGTCCCGCAATCAGCGAGCCCGGGTTGGTTTCGTCGGCTGGTGGTGCGGGGCTGTGGCGTAGTGCTCGGCCAGCACGTCCGCGCCGAAGTCGCCGTTGAAATCACGCCAGACGATGTGCTGGTGGTTCGCGTTGTTTTGCGTATTGTCGTATTCGATGAGGAACGTCGGTCCCTGGATGCGGTAGTAATGCGCCACGCCCGGCGCGTTCGTCGTCGCGCCAATCCACGCAAAGCGAACCTTGTCAAAACCGGCGGACTTGATGGCGGCCAGCCGCGCGTCGGCCAGGGCAGTGTGCTGGGAAGAGGCGTGGGTTTGAATGAGCCGCATCAGCAGGCCCTGCTCGCGCGCGGTCATCTCGCCCGCGCTCACGCCCACGGGATCGAGGACGGAGGCCTTGCGCGAGTTCGCCGTGATGATGTCCGGCGGCGCGGCGCCCGACAGAACCGCCTTTGCGCGCGAAGGCGCTTCGAGACCATCGAGCAGCGCCCAAGCCAGGTCGGCCTCCTCGGGAAGCGCGCGAGTGCCTTTCTGTGGTCCGTCCATCACGACTGCGGGGTTCGAGCCGAAGAACGCGGGTGAGGTGGCCACGGCCTTGCCCGTCACCACGGTCCAGTTCTGCGAGACGTGGTGCCCTTCATACCGCCACGCCCATGACTGGCTGCCGGGCGTGCCGAAGATGGTGAAGAAGTACTGCTCCGGATCGCGCGAGTTGCGATTCTCCAACGCGCGAAGCACCAGTTCGAGGCCGCGGATGGCTTCCACCCGCGTCATGCCGGATGCGCTGAGGCCTGTCTTCAGAAGCGCAAATGCCGCTTCCCGCTGCGTGGAGGTCATCTCCGCCAGCGGCAGGCCCTTCCGCTCGCGAGGAATGAAGTGCCAGTTGAAGCGTTCTCCGGAGTCGAACGGGAACTGGAGCTTCGCTTTCTGAGCGGCGTCCAAACTGTTCAGGAAGCTCTCGGCGGCGCGCGCCATCGCCGCCTCCGGACGGTTTTGCTCCGCCACTCGGACGCCGGCACACAGCGCCAGCAACACGGCCACAAACACTACGACCTTGGTTCCCATCGGGCCTCCACGGACTGTCGAATGGGCGTCAGTATAGCGGCGGCGGACGCCGTTCGAGGCGTTCGACGATGGTCTGGTAGTGGGCGAGTCTGGCCAATTGTTCGGCAGTGGGTGGTCCAGCCCATCGATCGAGGTCGCTGTAGACGCCGCTCAAGCGTCCGACCAGTTCGCGCGCGACACGCCGATCCTCTACCGTGACCGTTCCGGCGGCGAGCGTTGCGAGCCGGGCATTGGCCGCGACAGCGCGACGATACAAGTCGGCTGCACGCATCTGCCCCTGGCGCCAGGCGAGCCGATCCGCGGATGAGAGGGTCAGGCGCGGGTCCTCACTGACGGTGATGGGCTTGTCAAACGTCTGGCCGCCCGCCTGCAGGCGTACGGTGTACACGCCCGGTTCCACCCACAGGCCGGGCACGCGGCCGCCACCGCCGCCTCCCTCCTCGTCGTCGGAGCCGGCGCCACCAGCTCCCGTGGCGAGATCCGCGTGTCGCAGGTTCCAGACGAGCCGGTTCACGCCACGTGTGGCCGTCGCCGGCAGGGTCGTGACCAGTTCGCCAGAGGCCGTGTGCACCGTCACACTCGGACTAGTCGCAGACCCGTCGAGCCAGTAGTCGATGACCGCTCCGGCCGGCGGATTCTCGCCTCGGAAGATCATGTCGCCTGCGTGCGCCTTCAGGTTGGAGTACCGGATCATCGACGCCGCACCCGGAGTGAACAGAGCTGCGCGCGCGCTGGCCGTCAGTTCCTGAATTGCCGACAGGTCATCGAGCACCCAGATCCCTCGACCGTGCGTGCCGATGATCAAATCGTTCTCGCGTGGATGGATCACCAGATCATTGATGGCCAGCGTCGGCAGATTCGCGCCAAGCGGCAGCCAGTGCGCGCCGGCGTCCACAGTGACGAACAAACCCAGTTCGGTGCCGAGGTAGAGCACGTTTGGATTACGCAGATCCTCGCGGATGGTGCGCGCGACCCGTTTGGCCGGCAGGTTGCTGCTGATCGATGTCCACGTCTGGCCGAAGTCGGTCGAGCGATACACGTAGTTGGTGAAGTCGTCCGACCGATGGTTGTCCACCGTCATGTAGACCGTACCGTCAGCATGGCGTGAGGGTTCGAGACCGGAGAACCAGGCGCCCTTTGGCAGGCCGGGGACCTTCGCGTCTACGTCTGCCCACGTGCGCCCGTCATCACGGCTGACGCGCAATCGTCCGTCATCCGCGCCGACATACACCACGCCCTTGACCCTCGGTGATTCTGCCAGCGCCGAAATTGTCGGCCAATACGGCACGCCATCGTCGAGTGACAACGTCTTGTCGGTCGGGAGGCGTTCCATGATGGGTAGCGTGCGTCGATCCACGCCGGTGGTCATGTCGCCGAGGTCCTCCCACGTCACACCGCGATCACGACTGCGGAAGAGATGCTTGCCGCCGGCCCAGATCGTGGCTGACCCATGGGGCGACAGTTGGAATGGCGCATCCCAGTTGGCCGGATGCATGGCGTTGCCCAGTTCCGGGTCCGGCAGTTTCTGGGCGTACACATCGAAGTTGCGCCGCGCGCCGATCGCGCCGGTGGGATCGCCGGGCCTGAGATCACCGCTCGACCACGTTGCGGTGTCACTGCGACTCAGCCCGAGAAACTGCGAGGCTGAATACACGTACCGCGGGTTGTCGGGATCGGGCAGCACGAAAAATCCGTCGCCGCCGCAGAGACGACGCCAGTCCTCATTGAGGATGCCGCCCGACGTCCAGTTCGCACTGGGACCAACCCAGCACCCGTTATCCTGCAATCCGCCGTAGATGTTGTAGGGCACCGCGTTGTCCACCGCCACGCGGTAGAACTGGCTCACAGGCAACGACGTCACGTACAGCCACTTCACGCCGCGGTCATACGAAATCCCGATCCCGCCATCGTCGAGTTTGATGATGTGACGGGAGTCGCGTGGATCCACCCAGACCAGTCGGTCGTCGCCATGCAACGACTGGCGCACCGACCGGAACGTTTTGCCGCCGTCCTCGGAGACCGAGTACGAGTTGACCATGTAGATGCGTTTGTCGTCGTTGGGATCGACCAGAATCTGGCTCGCGTACATCGGTCGCGGATTCCAGTCGCTCATGAACTGCCAGGACTCGCCCTTGTCGTCCGATCGATACACGCCGCCCTTGCGCATGATGTAGGCCGTGGACGCGTTGTACTTTTCGCCCTGCTCGATGCAGATGTAGACGACGTTGGAATTCTTGCGATAGATCGAGATGCCAATCCGGCCGTACTCTCCCTCGGGCAAGCCTTTTCCTGACAACTTGCGCCAGGTGGTGCCGCCGTCAGTGGACTTGTAGAGCCCGCTGCCGGGGCCACCGCCGTCGAAACCAAACGCCTGACGCCGCCGTTGGTAGGACGCGGCATAGAGGATGTTGGGGTCGGCTGGGTCCATCTGCACATCCACGACACCGGTGTCGTAGTTGATGCCGAGCACCCGCTGCCACGTGCGTCCGCCGTCCGTGGATCGGTAGAGGCCGCGCTCATCATTAGGGCCCCACAGATGGCCCATGGCCGCAACAAAGACGAGGTCGGGATCGGTGGGGTGCAAGACGATGCGGCCGATGTGATGGGAGTCACGCAGCCCGACGTTCGTCCAGGTCTTGCCGGCGTCGATGGACTTGTAGACGCCGTCGCCCCAGGACGAACTCTGGCGGTTGGCGCGTTCGCCCGTGCCGACCCAGAGGATGTTGGGATTGCCCTGGTGGACGGCGATGGCGCCGACCGAATGCACCGGTTCGCGCTCGAAGACCGGGGTAAACGTGATGCCGTTGTCGCTGGTGCGGAACACGCCGCCGGTGGAACTGGCCGCGTACCAGAGATAAGGGTCGCTCTCGACCACGGCGAGATCCACGAACCGGCCGCTCATCGTGGCCGGACCGATGTTGCGGAAGCGAAGGGCAGACAGGTCCGCCGCGGCGACCGGGGCGGGCGTCTGCGCCAGTGGAGTTCCAGTCGTGAGCAGTCCGGCCAAGAGGACCAAGGCACCGGCCATCGCGGTGCGTGAGAGCCGTGTGAATCGAGAGGTCATCATGACGTGTACTCCTTACAAATCGCGTCGTCTCAGTTGCGAGGCCGTTCGCCGGTCAGCTGCCATCGGATCAACGACACCGGCATCATGCCCGCAGCGTTCACATCGTCGAAGAATCCTTTGAGGGTGAACCGGTCGCCCAGTTGTTGCGCTCGTGCGCGAAGCAGGTCGTCGATCAGGGCCTTGCCGCTTACGTAGCTCGTGCCGTAGCCGGGCTGTCGCAAATACAGTTGCTGTTCAAAGCCCAGCAGATCGAGGTCCGGTCGCATCCAGCCGCGGGGTGTCCACTGCACCTGGAAGGCTTTGGCGCTGGCAATGTCGAGCTCGTTGGCCTGCGCGTAGAGCGAGGCCAGCCCGCGGGCGGCGCGTTGGGCGAGCATGATCCACACGATCTCTCGCGCGCGAGGGTTGTCGTCGTAGTACCCCGCGTGCATCACGATCTCCTCGAACGCCGTGGCCATGCCTTCCGACCGGCTGTCCCACACGTTGTAGAGCCACGCCTTGCGGCGGATGGGACTCGGGTGGGGCATGGCCTTGAGCCACTCGTGATCGAACCAGTGGTAGAAGTGCGTGTACAGCGTGACTGGTTCGTGGTGCGTCGCGATCGCAAAAAAGTTACGCGTCGCCTCCGGCACAAAGCCGCCCAGATGCCGACGCAGTGCAGGTTCGAGGTAATCCTGCACGGTGAGCACCGGCGTGTTCTTGAGAAACGCCATGAACTTGGTGACGCCGGCATCGGCGCGCGCGGCAA
The DNA here is from genome assembly GCA_046590915.1 of Vicinamibacterales bacterium. Classification (GTDB taxonomy): domain Bacteria; phylum Acidobacteriota; class Vicinamibacteria; order Vicinamibacterales; family SCN-69-37; genus SYFT01. The sequence continues at coordinate 200 of JBKJTD010000249.1, read as the reverse complement.
ACTCCGCCTCATTGCGGACCATCATCAGCTTGGGGAGCCGTTGATTGCGAAGTTCTTCGAGCTTGAGTGACGCGTGTGCGCGATCGAGCTCCCGCTTGAGCAGCGTGACTTCGTCTTCCCAGGACATCGGGACCAGGTGGACGTTGCGCAGGCTCCACGTGTACTGCTCTTTGCCGATGCCGGATGGGCCGGTCTTTCGT
>JBKJTD010000429.1:0-7302 GCA_046590915.1 Vicinamibacterales bacterium | reverse complement strand
AGTGCCGCGTCAATACGCAGCCGCGGAACCAGGTCTGACGGATCCAGCCGTTCGTTGGCCCAGCGCGTCAGGCGCTGGCGCATCTCCGGGAGTCTGGCCACATCGATTGTGACGCCGGCGGCCTGCCGATGGCCCCCAAACTTGAGAAAGACGTCGGCGTTTGCCTCCAGGGCTCCGAGCATGTCGAACACCCCGATGCTTCGGCACGACCCATGGCCCACTGCGCCATCGAGCGCAATCACGATGGCCGGCTTGTGGAACTGGTCCACGAGTTTCGACGCCACAATACCCACCACACCGCGATGCCAGCCCTCGGCGGCGACGATGAGAATGTTCTGGCCCCCGATCGACGGGTCATGCTCGACGAGGCGCTTGGCTTCGGCCAGGATGCCCGCTTCACTGTCCTGCCGGCGTATGTTCTCCTCGGTGAGTTCGCGGGCCATCTGGCGCGCGTCGGCTCGCGACTGCGCATCGCGCCCGCGCGCCAGCAACAAATCGACGGCCTTTCCGGCGTGACTCATCCGGCCTGCGGCATTCAGCCGCGGCGCCAGCACGAAGCCCACGTGAAAACTGTCGAGCCGTTTACCGACCAATCCACTCTCCTCCAGCAACGCTTCCAGCCCGGTGCCGTGGGGGCCGCGTGTCAGCCCGTCGAGGCCAAAACGTGCAATGACACGGTTCTCACCCACCAGCGGGACCACGTCCGCCATCGTACCGATCGCGGCCATCTTGATGAACGAGGGCAACAGGTCGCGACCAGCCACAGCTTCCTGTAGCAAAGCCTGCACCAACTTGAGCGCGACCCCTGCGCCCGCGAGGCTTTTTTCCGGATACAGGCAGTCGGCGCGACGTGGATTGATGACCGCGACTGCGCGAGGCAGGCTGGCATCGGGCTCGTGATGGTCCGTAATCACGAGATCCACTCCCAGTGCGCGCGCATGGTCTGCCGCCTCGCTGGCGCGGATGCCGCAATCGACCGACACAATCAATCTGGCACCGCCGGCTGCCAGTCGCGCGATGGTCTCTGGTTGCAAACCATACCCATCCGTCATGCGGGCGGGCACAAAATCCCCGACGTCAGCTCCCAGGACTTCCAGAGCTCGGCGCAACATGGCTGTGGACGTGATGCCATCGGCGTCGTAATCGCCGTGGATCATGATGCGTTCCTTGTTCGCGATCGCCAGGCGTATGCGATCGACCGCCGGTCGCATGTCGGTGAGCAGCCACGGATCATGCAGGTGCGACAATTGCGGATTCAGGAACCGATCCGCCGCGTCGGCGTCGACAAACCCTCGCTGCGTCAGGAGCTGCGCAATGACCGGCGGCACTGATAACGCGGCGGCGAGTTGCCGGATCCGGGCCTCGTCGGCCGGCACGTCCACCCAGATCTTGCGGACCATTACTCCGCGGCAGCCGCGATCGGCACACGCACGAAGGCCTGCCCTTCACGTCCCATGGACCGAAACTTCTGATACCGGCGTTCGAGCCGATCCGCCGACGTCATCGCCGCCACCTCGCCGAGGTGGCGGGCGATGGCTTCGTCAATCAACGCGGTGGCCAGTGCGTGGTCCTGGTGCGCGCCGCCGACCGGTTCGGGAACGATCTCATCGATCACGTTGAGCGCGAGCAGGTCAGGCGCGGTGATTTTCAAGGCGCCCGCCGCCTCGACTTTGCGGGCCGAGTCGCGCCACAGGATGGCCGCGCAGCCTTCGGGCGGAATGACGCTGTACACCGCGAACTCCTGCATCAGCACACGGTCGCCAATCGCCAGGCCGAGGGCGCCTCCCGACCCTCCCTCGCCACAGACGATGACCACGATCGGCGTGTCGAGCAGCGCCATCTCGCGCAGGTTGAGCGCAATCGCTTCGGCCACGCCGCGTTCTTCGGACTCTACGCCGGGGTAGGCCGCGGGGGTATCCACAAACACGATGACCGGGCGCTTGAACTTCTCCGCCATCTGCATCACACGCAGCGCCTTGCGATAGCCCTCCGGCTTCGCGTAGCCGAAGTTGCGGAAAATTTTCTGTTTGGTATCGGTCCCCTTCTGGTGACCCACGATGAACACAGGCTCGTCGTGAAAGTGGGCCATGCCAGTCACGATGGCTTTGTCGTCGGCAAACCGGCGATCGCCATGCAGTTCGGTGAACCCCGTGAACAGCCGCGCGACATAGTCGAGCATGACCGGCCGGCTGGCATGTCGCGCCACCAGCACGCGCTGCCAGGGCGTCAAATGCGTGAACAATTCGGCACGCATCTCCTGCACCCGATCGTCGAGGCGCGCAATCGTGGCGGTACGATCCGGCGTGACGGGCATCATCCGAAGGGCCTGGATCTCCTTCAGCAGAATTGCGACCGGCTCTTCAAATTCCAGCGTATCTACTGCCATACATCCTCGTTACTTGAGACTGACCGCGCCGGCGCCACAGACGGCCTCGACGTCGCGCACAAATCCGTCGCTGGGACGAATCCGATGGGAGGTCGCCGTGCGCACCCGCAAGCCACCCAACCCGCCACGCAGTTCCACAAACAGCGCGACACGCCGGTCGCCCGGATGCCGCTCAAACACCGCGACGAGCGCACGGAGACGATCGCGCGCCGACGCCTGACTTGACAACCGGATTTGCACTTCGCGCACCGTACGCTCACGCGCCGCTTCCAGGGTGGTCAGTTCGCTGGCCACCATCTTGCTGGTTTCCTCATCCCGTTCGTATTTGCCCCGGACAATGAGCAACGCGTCGTCAGCCACCAGTGTGCCGTACTTCGCAAAGGCTTCGGGAAAGACCACGACCTCAGCCTTGCCCAGTTCGTCTTCGAGATTGAAGGCCGCCATGCGGTCTCCCCGCTTGGTCTTGAGTTGGCGAACGCCGGTGACGATGCCTGCGGCGATCACGTCGGGCTCCGACTGCGTCAGCGCGGAGACGGTCCGGGCCCGGCTCGCGGCAATGACCTCGGCGTACCGCTGAAGCGGATGGCCGCTCATGTAGAGGCCCAGGGCTTCCTTCTCAAAATTGAGCGCCTGCGTCTCCGTCCACGGGGGACACTCAGACAGCACGCTGCAGTCGTCGAGCGGCGTGGACGCTTCATCGTCGCCGCCAAAGAGCGTCGATTGGCCCTGATCGCGATCACGCTGGTGCCTGCTGCCGTGGTCGAGAATCCGGTCCACGCCAGCCAGCACTCGGGGCCGCCACGCCAGGTAGTCCTCGCCGGCTTTTGGCGACAACTTGTCGCACGCGCCTGCTTTGACCAGACTTTCAAACACCTTCTTGTTGGCAAGCCGCAGGTCCATGTGCTCGGCGAGCGCAAACAGTGACGTAATGCGGCCACCCAATGCGGTGCGCGCCGCGAGCAGGGACTCAATCGCGCCCTCGCCCGCGCCCTTGACGGCACCGAGCCCAAAGCGGACGCCGGCCGGTTCGACTACGAACTGCCACTGACTCTGGTTAATGTCCGGTGCGAGGATCGGCACACCAAGGTCCCGACACTCGTTCAGATAGAGCGACACCTTGTCGGAGGCCTGCGATTCAATCGTGAGGAGCGAGGCCATGAAGTGCCGCGGATAGTTCGCCTTGAGGTACCCGGTCTGGTAGGCGAGCAGCGCGTACGTGGTCGAGTGCGACTTGTTGAAACCGTACCCGGCGAAGAATTCGATGAACTGGAAGATCTTGTTGGCCTTCTTTTCGCTGATGCCGTTGGCGGCGCAGCCGGACATGAACCGGTCGCGCGTGGCGGCCATCTTCTTTTCATCCTTCTTGCCCATCGCGCGCCGGAGTTCGTCGGCCTGTCCGAGTGTGAACCCGGCAAGGTCGCTGGCCAGGCGCATGACCTGTTCCTGATAGGCGATGACGCCGTAGGTCTCCTTGAGCGACGGCTCCATGGCCGGCGTCTCGTACTTGATCTCCGTCCGGCCATGTTTGCGATTGATGTAGTCGTCGACGACGCCGCCGCGCAACGGGCCTGGGCGATACAGCGCGTTCAACGCAATCAGGTCTTCCAGACATTGCGGTTTTGCCTTGCGCAACGTCTCGCGCATGCCGGAGCTTTCAAACTGGAACACCCCGTGTGTCTGGCCGTTGGAAAACAGCTGATAGGTCTTGGCGTCATCGAGCGGAAGGTGATCGAGGTCAATCTCGTCGCCGGTCGTCGCCTTGATGTGTTTGACGGCATCGTCAAGCAGCGTCAGTGTGCTGAGGCCGAGGAAGTCCATCTTGAGCAGGCCCACCCGCTCGACCTCCTTCATCGCCCACTGTGTCGTGATTTCGTCCTTCTGGCTGCGATACAGCGGCGCGAACTCGACGACGGGGCGAGGGGCGATCACGACGCCTGCGGCGTGCACCGACGCGTGGCGCGTCATGCCTTCCAGCCGCCGCGCCACCTTGAGCAGCTCGCGGACGCGCTCGTCCTTGCGCTCAAGCTCCGCCAGAGCCGGGACTTCCTCGATCGCCTTGTCGAGGGTCATGTCGAGCGTGGACGGAATCAGCTTGGCGACCCTGTCCACTTCCGAGATCGGAAACTCCATCACGCGACCGACGTCACGCACGACGGCCTTGGCCTTCATGGTGCCGAACGTGATGATCTGCGCGAGGTTCTCGCGACCGTACTTCTGCGTGACGTACTGAATCACCTCGCCGCGGCGGCGCTCGCAGAAGTCGATATCGATATCGGGAAGGGTCACGCGTTCCGGATTGAGGAAGCGCTCGAAGTAGAGGTCGAAGTGCAGCGGGTCGACGTCGGTGATCCGCAGGCAGTAGGCCACCAGGCTGCCGGCCGCCGACCCTCGACCAGGCCCGACCGGAATCTGATGGTCACGCGCGTACCGGATGAAGTCCCACACGATCAGGAAGTACCCGGCGTACTTCATCTTCCTGATCATGTCGATTTCGTACTGGAGGCGCGTTTCATACTCCGACATGGTGCGCCGCAGCTCACCACGCCCGAGCATCGCCTCCCACCGGTGCATGCGCTCCGCGAACCCCAGTCGCACGGTGTGTTCAAAGTACGTGTCGGTCGTGAACCCCGGCGGGACGTCGAAATCCGGCAGGTGGTTCACGTTCTTGGGGATGTCCACCTGACAGCGCTCGGCAATCCGGACGGTATTGCTCATCGCGTCCGGGTGATCGCCGAAGACCTTCTCCATCTCGGCGACAGTCTTCAGAAAGAACTGGTCGCCGTGGTACTTGAGCCGTTTGTCGTCGCTCGCATTCTTGCCGGTGCCGATGCACAGCAGAATGTCGTGCGGGTGCTGGTCAGAGTCCTTCAGATAGTGGACATCGTTGGTGGCCACCAGCGGCATGTTGAGATCACGCGCGATCGGCAACAGACCGCGGTTGACGATCAGCTGCTCCTCGATACCTTGGTACTGCATCTCGAGGAAGAAGTTGTTCGGGCCGAGGATGTCGCGGTACGTGGCCGCGGCTTCAAGCGCCTTGCGCGCCTGATCGGTGCGAATTCCGGTCGCCACTTCCCCCTTGAGGCAGCTGCTCAGGCCGATCAGGCCCTTGCTGTGTTGCGCCAGCAGCGCCTTGTCGATCCGCGGCTTGTAATAAAACCCTTCGGTGTAGCCGGACGACACCAGCCGCATGAGATTGTGGAAACCCTCGGTGGTTTCCGAGAGCAGGACGAGGTGATTGGCGGTCTCCCCGGGGGTGCCCGACTTGTCCCGGCGATCGCCGGGCGCCACGTAGACTTCGCAGCCGAGGATCGGCTTCACGCCCCGTTTGTTCGCTTCGTCAAAAAAGGAGACGGCGGAAAACATGTTGCCGTGTTCGGTCACCGCCACGGCCGGCATCTTGAGTTCGGCGACCTTGTCGAGCAGTTCGCCGATTCGGCACGCGCCATCGAGCAGCGAAAACTCGGTGTGCAGGTGCAGATGGACGAACTCGGCCATCATTACTCCCACTCGATCGTGGCGGGCGGCTTGGAGCTGATGTCGTACACGACCCGGTTGATGCCACGCACTTCATTCACGATGCGCGACGAGATCGTGGCCAGCAGCTCGTGCGGCAGTCGCGCCCAGTCGGCTGTCATGCCATCCCGGCTCTCGACGGCGCGCACGGCGATCGTGTACTCGTAGGTGCGCTCGTCGCCCATCACGCCGACACTCTGCACAGGCAACAGCACGGCGAATGACTGCCAGACCTGGCGATACAGGCCGGCTTTGCGGATCTCGTCAGCCACGATCGCGTCGGCTCGCTGCAGCAGGTCAAGCTTCGGACGCGAAATCGGTCCCAGCAGACGCACGGCAAGGCCTGGCCCCGGAAACGGCTGTCGCCAGACAAACTCGTCGTCGAGACCCAGTGTCGTGCCGACCGCACGCACTTCGTCCTTGAACAGCTCCCGCAAAGGTTCGACCAGCGCAAATTTCATGCGCTCAGGCAGGCCGCCGACATTGTGGTGACTCTTGATGACGGCAGAGGGTCCACGGACTGAGACACTTTCGATCACGTCCGGATACAGGGTGCCCTGCGCGAGGAACCCGACATCGCCGAGCGCCAGCGCCTCCTGCTCGAACACATCGATAAACGCCGCGCCGATAATCTTGCGCTTCTGCTCCGGGTCGCTGATCCCCTCGAGACGATCGAGAAACAGATCGACGGAGTCAGCAAACACCAGGTTGAGACCGAGTCGCTGGAAGCGTTCACGCACCTGCGCCGCTTCATTCAGACGCAGCAGGCCGTTATCCACAAAGATGCACGTCAACTGGTGGCCGACGGCCTTGTGAATCAACAGCGCGGCGACCGTGGAGTCCACACCACCGGAGAGGCCGCACACCACACGACGGCTGCCCACCTGCGCCCGAATCCGCGCGACACTCTCCTCGACGAATCCCGCCATCGTCCAATCGCCGGTGCACGCGCAGACACCACTCGCGAAGTTCTTGAGCAAGTCGCCGCCGTGCTCGGTATGCACCACCTCGGGATGGAACAAGAGCGCATAACACCGGCGCGCGTCGTCATGCATCGCCGCCACAGGCGCATTTGCCGACGTCGCGCTAATCTGGAAGCCGGCGGGGGGCGAGGACACAAAGTCGCCGTGGCTGGCCCAGACCTTCAGCCGAGCCGGCACGTCGGCGAAGATCGGCGATGGCAATGCTGTCGTCTCAATCACCGCGTGCCCAAACTCGCGATGTGAGGCCCGCGCGACCACCCCGCCAAACCGCTCCGTGATGACCTGCATCCCGTAACAGATGCCCAGGATGGGCACGCCCATGCCCCAGATTTCCTCAGGCGGACGAGGGGCGCCCTCTTCCGAGAGGCTGCGTGGGCCGCCGGACAGAATCAGCCCGACCGGCGCGCGGCGGCGAAT